>JBIPLZ010000161.1:0-5536 GCA_044369395.1 Flavobacteriales bacterium
TCGATTATTACAGCGCAACGTTCGGAGCTAAGCCCATTGCGTTGTCCATCGTCCATAATTCCATGCGCTGTTCCATCCGATTTGAGCGCAGAAAAAGAAATGTTGGTTTTAATACGCCCTGGACACACAATGGTAACATACACGGGAATATCGATCAATTCTAATCGCAATGCTTCAAAATATCCGAGCAGGGCATGTTTAGCAGCAGCGTATGAGCTTCGTAATTTGTATCCGAACTTTCCAGCAATGCTCGAAACAACCACAATATGCCCTTTTTTTCTTTCAATGAAATGAGGCAATAATGCTTTACTTAAGGAAACAGGAGCAAAGTAATTCAGCTCCATAATTTTGCGTTCAATGATTTCGGGTGTTTCGATGGCAAGCGAACGTTGCGAATTTCCCGCATTGTTCACCAACACATCAATGTGACCATAGAAGGAAATAGCTTTTTCAACGTTATACTGAAAAGAATTCAAATCAATCATATCGTATGCAAGCACTGAGGTTGGGGCTGAACGAAGTTCGCAAGCCGTTTTCAACTTTTCGAGCGCCTCAACATTTCTTCCACTAATAATAAGCGCGTTGCCTGGCTTGGCAAGTTGCAATGCCAATGCTTCACCAATGCCCGAAGAAGCGCCAGTAATCCAATAAACGGTTAAGGGTTGTAACGTATTCACTTTGGCGAAAATAGATATTTGAAGCGAACTCACGAAAAATGTTGATTCATTCCTTCTATAATTGAAATTGATACGACTTCATTGAATATTTTTGTGCATGATTAAATTCAAATTCCTTCTCATTTTTAGCTTGATAGTTCATTCAATTCAAGCACAAAATCGTATTCAAATAATCCCGCAACCGGTTTCAGTTAAAGAGACTCCTGGAAATTTTATTCTTAATGCCAACTCCCGCATTGTGCTATTAGGAAGTGGTTTAAGCAATGAAGCCCTTTATCTTCAAGACTATATTAAATCGTACTATCAACTTAAATTGCTAATCGATAGTTCTGGAAATGCACCATCGGGTTCGAACATCGAATTGAATTACGAACGCATAAATCATCCATTTCCTGGTGCATACAACCTGGAGGTAAATCCCAAACATATTTACATCGGTGGCGATAATGCGAGTGGTGTGTTTAATGGCATTCAAAGTTTAATTCAAATTCTTCCTTTAAAAGTTACCCCCGAATTGGGAGTTCCTTATTGTGGAATTCAGGATTATCCTCGTTTTCCATACCGTGGTTTGCATCTTGATGTGAGTCGCCATTTCTTCTCAGTCGAATATATAAAACGCTATCTCGATTACATTGCTTGGCATAAATTGAATGTGTTTCATTGGCATTTAACCGACGATCAAGGCTGGCGAATTGAAATAAAGAAATACCCAAAACTTACCCAAGTAGGAGCTTGGCGCGATGGAACCTTGATTGGCAAGCATCCCGGTAAAGGCTACGATACCATACGATACGGAGGGTTTTACACACAAGAGCAAATCAAGGAAGTGGTTGAATACGCCTCCAAACGACACATTGAAGTGATTCCAGAAATTGAAATGCCGGGGCACAGTATGGCCGCCATTGCAGCGTATCCCGAATTAAGTACAACACCTACCAAGCCCAAAAATGTGGCAAAAGGTTGGGTGAATTATGGCGATTACGAATACAACAATGTACTCAACCCGAGCGATTATACTTTTCATTTTCTGGAAGATGTTTTAACCGAAGTCATGGCGCTTTTTCCTTCGCAGTATGTTCATGTGGGTGGCGATGAATGCTCTAAACGTTGGTGGAAAGAATCTGCTTTTTGTCAGCAGTTGAAGAAAGACAAAGGCTTGAAGGATGAAAAAGCAATTCAGAGCTATTTCATCCAACGGGTTGAGAAATTCGTGAATTCGAAAGGGAAAAAGATTATTGGATGGAACGAGATTTTGCAAGGAGGTTTGGCACCCAATGCAGCTGTAATGAGTTGGCAAGGAACTGCAGGTGGAATTACCGCAGCTAAGAAAAAACACGATGTGATTATGACACCCGGAAATGCTTGTTATTTCGATCATCCTCAGCGTTTCAAAGACGATTCAACAGGCTTAGGAAAACCCGTTTTGATTGATTCAGTGTATGCTTATAACCCAATGCCCAAAAGTCTTGCACCTGAATTTCAACGATATATTTTGGGGGCACAAGCAAATGTGTGGACCGAATACATTGGCACACCTTCGAAACTCGAATACATGTTGTTTCCTCGATTATCAGCATTGTGCGAGGTTACTTGGAGTCAACAATCAACCAAGAATTTCTCTGGGTTTAAAAAACGCATGACCAAGCAATTTGAGCGTTACGATTTTTGGGGAATTAATTATTGCGATGAATTGAAAAAGCGATGATGATTTGAATTTAACTCTAAACATGGATTCTATAATCTTGATTAATCATCAATCAAATATGCTAACTCATTGATTAATTCATTGAAAAACTATTCAATATTCGTATTATTGAACTTTATTAAGAACTATGAGAAATAAATTATCTAAATTATTTACGTTAGCTTTAATTATTATTGGATATACATCTACTAAAGCACAAACCGATACCGAATTTTGGTTTGCTGCTCCCGAGGTTTCTGTGACGCATGGCGATAGTCCAATTTACCTTCGAATGAGTGCCCAAAATCAGGCTGCCAATGTATTAATTAGCATTCCAGCGAATCCTGCTTTTGTTCCTATCGGAGTTGTTATTGCCGCAAATTCATCCCAAACAATCGACTTAACTCCTTTTAAATCATTACTTGAAAACATCACTGCGAATACAGTTTTGAATTTAGGTCTACTTATTCAATCAAATAATCCTATTACTGCTTATTATGAAGTAAGTGCTCCAAACAATCCTGATATTTTTCCTCTCAAAGGTGGAAACGCAAAGGGAACGCATTTTTTCACTCCGTTTCAAAATTTCTTCGATAATGGAACATTCGCAGTGCAACCCTATTCATCCTTCGACATCGTTGCAACAGAAGACAATACAACCGTTACTATTACCCCAAGTATTGCCATTTTAGGGCATGCTGCAAATGTTCCATTTTCCGTTAGTTTAAATCGAGGAGAGACATATTCATGCAGAGCTACAGGTATTTTATCTTCTGAACATGCAACGGGTTCCGAAATAACCTCAAACAAACCTATTTGCGTAACAGTAAAAGACGATTCAATGTCGAATGGATCGTGTCGCGACTTATGGGGAGATCAAGTTATTCCGGTAAATATTGTTGGTGAAGAATATATTGTAATGCGAGGATTCCTCACGAACAATGAATATGCATTCATTTTGGGTACAGAAGACGCTACCGATATTTTTATTGCCGGAAGTGTAACGCCTATAGCCACTATAAATTCAGGTCAACAGTATACGTATGTAATACCTCCGGGGCAATCTACTACGTATATTGAAACCAGTAAACCAGCTTATGTTTTGCATATTTCGGGATTTGGTTGTGAAGTAGGTGGAGCAATCCTTCCTCCAATTCAGTGTACTGGATCCGATGCTGTTTATTTTACAAGAGCCACAAGCGATTTGTTTGGATTGAATATCATGGCAAGAAATGGTTCTCAAGGAAATTTCTTATTAAACGGAAGCGCAACATTGGTTCCGGCATCCGCTTTTACAGCAGTTCCGGGAACTTCGAATAATTGGGTTGCCGCACAAATTAATTTTAATACTACTCAAGTTCCTGCTGGACAAACTAGTATTCTTGTTAATACTTCAACTACAGCTAGTTTATTTCACTTGGGAATGATTGATGGTGGCGCTTCTACAGGTTGTCGATATGGATATTTTTCTGATTTCAGTTCAGCTAATTTGGGAGGAAATCGTTTTGTGTGTATTAATGATTCACTTATTCTAAATGCTGGGGAAAATCTAGACTCATACATTTGGAATACAGGAGATACTACCTCTCAAATTACTGTATTTGTTGAAGGGACCTATGCTGTTACCACTTCAAAAAATGGGTGTTTGTCGAGTGATACAATTTCCGTTGCAAGCGATACAATGGTTGTCGATTTGGGTCCTGAAACGGCTCTTCTTTGCGGAGAAAATGTAGCTTATCTTAATGCTCATTCAGGTTTTTATTCTTACGAATGGATGGACTTAACTACTAACAGCGATTCATTATTTGCCGTAAATGCAGATGGGCAATATTGGGTGGAAGCAATGTCATTGGGCGGTTGTTATAGTCGTGATACGATTCAAATCCAATTCGGAGTTATTCCACCAACGCTAACTCTTCTAACAACATCGCCATCTTGTGAAGGAGATACACTGACAATTTCGGCAATGAATGCAACAAACCCTGTTACTTGGCAGGGGCCAAATGTATTTAATGAAAGTGGTGACATTCAAACATTTGAAAATGTAACACCTTTGTTAAATGGGACATACACTGCAACTCAATTCAACGGACAATGCGAAAGTGCTCCAGCTTCCATTCAAGTAGTAGTTTTCCCTAACCCTAATCCATTAATTGTTGGAGATACCATTTTGTGTGAAGGCGATTCAAGTCTGTTAAGTTTCATAAATGGTCCTTTTGATGATTTTGTTTGGTCTACGGGAGAAACTACACCCACGATATTCACAGATCCAGGCAATATTTCTTTAAGTGTAACGAAAAATGGCTGTAGCAATTCAATTTCACAAACAATATACTTGGCAGAACCCATTGCAAATTTTAGTTCTATTCCCGAATATTTTGTTTTCTTAGGTAATGCTTTTCAATTCAACGATTCATCAACCGCTTCGCAAGTTTCCAATAATGTGATTTATGATTGGTCCTTGGGAGATGGTTCAATGGACAATGGGGTAGAAATTTCACACGTATATGCTGATACTGGTCTCTATGAAGTTAGTTTTGTTGTAATCAATTCGGAAGGATGTATTGATTCAATATCTAGAAAAGTATTGGTTGTTAAGGAGGTAATAATTCCAAATGTATTTTCACCAAACGGAGATGGAATAAATGATGTATTTGAAATCAAGTATCTCGGTTTTTTCGAAACTCCTGAATTACGTATCTTCAATAGATGGGGTAATCAAATATACATGAGCGATAATTATAAGAGTGATTGGAATGGGGGAGATTTTCCTGAAGGAACCTATTATTATATTCTTGATTTAGGCAATGAAATCCCAATTTACAAAGGTTCTATTTTAATCTCTCGATAGATTTTATTCAATAAAAATTGGAAATTGGTCAGGTCAGAAATCTAAATAAAGCTATTTTTAAATAATGTTTTCGGGTTCTTCTATGCGCATCCTTTCGCTTACGTTTTTATTTTTTCTTCTTTCTATTGAACCACTTCAAGCGCAACAACTTCGTGGTACAATCACTCATGCCAAAACTGGTGAAGCTTTGATTGGTGCTACAGCCATTATTCAAGGAACAACTAAAGGTGCAAGTGCCGATTTGGATGGGAATTTTGTGATTGATAAACCCGGTGTACCCCCTTTTAAATTGGTGATTTCATCTGTTGGGTTTACCGGTAAAAC
>JBIPLZ010000163.1:0-5490 GCA_044369395.1 Flavobacteriales bacterium
ACATCCTGTGGAACGATGGCCATGTGGTCACGCAATTCTGTCAAAGTATATTTCGATGATTCAAGTCCATCAATGAGTATACTTCCTGAATCAGGTTCATAAAATCGTAACAATAATTGAGTAATAGTCGACTTCCCTGCTCCACTTGGACCAACAATCGCAATGCTATCACCGGCTTGGGCTTGAAATGAAACTCCATTAAGAACCGATATTTCTTTGCGTGCAGGATACGAAAATGTGATGTCTTTGAAAGCAACATCGCCCTTCAATCTTGATGCGGATAAACGGGTTTCTCTTAAATCGATGGTTTCAGGTTCTTGATCTAAAATTTCGAAAATACGTTCGGTGGCTCCAACCGCTTTCTGAATTTGAGCATACAATTCAGCAACACCTCCAATGGAGGCACCAATAAAAGAAGTATAAATCACAAAGGAAATCACATCACCAAATTCAATTTCGCCTTGTTGCATCAAACGTGTTGCATACCATACAATGCCGACAATTGCACCAAATAAAGCGAGGATAATAAACGATGCAAACATCCCTCTAGAAAAAGCCGATTTCATGGAAAGTGTTGCAATTTCTTTGATGGATTTTTGGTAACGTTTTACTTCGATAAACTCATTGGCAAATGCTTTCACATTTACAATGCCTTGCATCGTTTCTTGAACGATAGTGTTAGATTCAGCAACGCGATCTTGAACCTGACGACTAATTTTACGAATATATCGCCCAAAAATAATCCCAACAACCACAATGGCTGGAATGAGGGCAAGCATAAATAATGTTAGTTGTGGAGAAATTACCGTGATGAAAATTAATCCACCAACGATAAGAATAATTTGCCTTAAAAACTCAGCAAGTGTGGTGGTAAACGTATCTTGGATTTGGGTGATGTCGGCCGAAATACGGCTGTTTATTTCACCTACTCGATTGCTCGTAAAAAAAGACATCGGCAATTGAATGAGGTGACTATATAGATGTCGACGCAAACGAACCAAGGTATTTTCTGTAGTTTGAGAAAAGAGATAGATTCGGAAAAAGGAAAAGAAGGCCTGAGCCGTTAATAAACCAATTAATAGTAAAGCTTTGAAATTTACGGAACTATCCCCTTTGGGATCTTTGGCTGCATTAACTAAATCGCCAATTAACCATGGAAAAGCCAATGCAGTAGCAGATGTGAGTGCTAAAAATACTAGCCCAAGCGTGTATTTGCCTTTGTCAGGCTGCAGATAACTAAATAATCGGGTGACTTTCTTAAATGAAGACCGGTTCAGTTTTGCCTTAGGTAAATCTTCAGATGTATTTTTTCGCGCCATAGTAGATTTGCAAACCTAAGTCAATTCGTACAATTGAGTATAAGAAAACTGAAATTTTACAATGAAATGACATTGAGATAAGAATGCTCTTTAACGATAAACAAAAAACTATGTTGGTAATTTGATTATCAATACTTGAATTGATAAATGATGGCAAATGCCTCGCATCACAATCAGGAAATTTCAGTTCGACGAATAATTGGGGAAATGATTAGACCAATTCCTCAATACTAGATGTTTATTAATATGAGCGTCAAGAATCGAAATCATAGATGAATTTGATTTTTTGAAAAGCTTGATAGGTAATTTATTTCTTTTGTACTGTTTTTTTCAAGAGTGATAAATCAAATCCTTTCGATTCTAATTTAGATAGAATTTCTTGGTAAGTCTGAGCGTCCATTTCAGGGCTTCGTGAGAGAATCCAGAGATACTTTTTATTGGGATGACTCACAACAGCGTAGGTATATTCTTTATCAAGGTCGATGATCCAATATTTCCCTCGAAAAGGCCAAAAGAACTGAACGTATAGTTTTGCATTCCCCGAATTTTTCTTAACAAAAGCCTTCCCTTTAATATAGGACTCTTTTCCATTGATGCCGTTTCTATTACATCTGTTTTCAACAATTACGAAGCCTTTATCACTCAACGAATAGGTTGCAGTTGTGCAAAAACATCCGCTTTGAAAGGATTGCGGAAATGAGGCAATCTCATACCACGTTCCAGTATAGCGGCCCAAATCAACAAATGAAACGGTCTGAAGCTCTTGAGCTTGCATAAATTTGGAGGGAAATAAAAACATGAGTAGTATTGAACTTATTGAATTACAAAACCTAAAATTCATTTATCGAATATGATTAATTTAATACTTACCCAATCCCCAAACTTATTTTACTTATTTCGAACAATTGGCTATTTCGCTTATTTAGGTAATCGATTTAATCTTTTACCATTTATTGCAAAAGTAAACAGGTGCTAGTTCCATTCTATGATTAACATCAGTTTCTCAAATTTTAATTCCGATTTAAGGGTGTGATTAATGGAATTATTTCAATTAATTCGCAGTAAATACTCATTGAACAATTGATTTTATGGCCGATTATATACTTTCTATTGATCAAGGAACAACATCAACACGATGTATTCTATTCAATAAAACAGGCGATTCGATTGCAACTGCTCAACAGGAAATTGAGCAGTCCTTTCCATTTCCGGGTTGGGTAGAACACGATCCGCTCGAAATCTGGGAAAGTGTTAAACAAACGTATAATCAAGTCTTAAAGAATGTCGGAATAGATGCTAGTCAAATTGCAACGATTGGCATTACCAATCAACGCGAAACTACGGTTCTATGGAATCGAACTACGGGATTGCCAGTTTATCCCGCCATTGTTTGGCAAAGCAAGCAGTCGGACTCAATTTGCAATCGTGTAAAAGCAGCCGGATTTGACAAGATTATTTCAGAGAAAACTGGACTTGTTGTGGATACCTATTTCTCGGCAAGTAAAATTGCATGGATTCTAGAAAATGTTGATGAAGCTCGCATTCAATCAGAAGCTGGAAATCTAGCATTTGGAACCATAGACACCTGGATTCTTTGGAATTTAACGGAAGGGAAAGTGCATGCAACCGATTATAGTAACGCATCGCGAACATTACTTTTTAACATTAAAACTCATACTTGGGACGCCGAACTATTAAGAATTTTCGGAATTCCATCATCACTATTGCCCGAAGTAAAAGCCAGTTCGGGATATTATGGAACTACATCAAGAAATGTTTTAGGAACAGAAATTTCCATTAACGGAATTGCAGGAGATCAGCAAGCCGCTTTGTTTGGTCAAGGATGTATTTTGCCTGGAATGGCCAAAAATACCTATGGAACTGGTTGTTTCATGTTAATAAATACGGGAAATAAACGTGTCGTTTCGAAGCAGGGAATGCTCACAACCATTGCTTGGGGAATTAATGGCGAAATTACCTATGCCCTCGAAGGCAGTGTGTTTGTGGCGGGTTCGGCCATTCAATGGCTGCGCGATGGATTGAAAATCATCGATCATGCTTCACAAGCTGAAGAAATTGCAAGTGAAACGGACGATTGTGGAGGAGTATATTTTGTGCCTGCCTTTGTTGGTTTAGGAGCTCCTTATTGGAACTCGGAAGCACGCGGATCATTCTTTGGATTAACACGTGGCACCAAGCGATCGCATATTGTTCGTGCAGCTTTGGAGTCGATGGCTTTTCAAACACGCGATGTTTTTGATGTCATGCAAAACGATGCGGGTTTAACATTAACTTCCTTAAGAGTCGATGGTGGCGCTACCGATAATGCTCTCCTGCTTCAATTTCAGAGTGATTTATTGCAGGTAAATGTTGATAAGCCTCAAAACACCGAATCGACAGCATTGGGAGCTGCATTGTTGGCCGGACTTTCAGTTGGAATTTTTGCAAGCATTGAAGAGTGTGCATCGATACGCAAGTCGGAACGGGTTTATTTGCCTGAAATATCATCCGAAGAAATCGAAAAAAAATATGCGCTTTGGAAAAAGGCCGTTCGAGCAACACTTGTTTTTCATGATCATTCCGACGAATGACATATTTTGTTTTGAATGACAGAGGATAATCCGGTACTTTTGTAAAAATACGCGCGAATGAAACGTTTCATTTTTTTAATTGTTTCGCTCTTTATCACCTTCAATTCCTATTCGGAAAATCGTGATAAAAAAGTTCAAGTTGTCTTTTCTCATGCTGTTTTTCAGATGAGCGGAAACAAACCCTATGTGGAAACTTATCTCATGGTAAATGGGGCGAGTGTCGTTTTTCGCAAAACGGATTCTGGGAAATTTCAAGGGCAGATTGAAGTTATATTAACACTCAGCCAGGGAGATAAAATTACGTATGCAGATAAATACAATTTATTGAGTCCCGAAACAGACGATTCACTTAAAATTTCATTCAATTTTATAGACCAGCAGCGAATTCCTTTAAGTGCTGGGAATTACCAATTAGGTGTTCGAATTCGCGATTTAAATTCAACAACAGAACCCATTGAAGCGACCGAATCCTTGACCATTCAATTCCCCAAAGATTCGGTAACTGTATCTGATATTCAATTAATTGAGTCGTACACCAAAACAGAGAAACCCAATAAATTATCAAAAGGCGGGTACGATTTAATTCCACACATCAGCGAGATTTTTCCGAAAGAAGAATCCCAGTTGATTTTTTACGGAGAAATTTATCAAACACGTTTATTATTAGGAGAAGGAGAGAAATTTCTATGCAATTTCTTTTTAAAGGATTTAGGTTCGGGGAAGCAACTTCCAGAATATTCTAGTTTTTCTCGTTTCAATGCAGACGAAGTAAATGTGTTAATGAAAGAGTTCAACATCCAAAACCTTCCCCAAGGAAAGTATGCACTAAACATCGAAGTGCGTGATAAAACAAATGCTTTACGAGCTAGTAAAAGTGTTCATTTTTACCGCTCAAATCCTGCACAGACTATTACCATCGATCAATACACACAGCGAGATGTCTTAGGAACATTTGCAATGGGCTATACAAATCCGGATAGTTTAGCAGAGCACATTCGTTGTCTCTATCCTATTTCATATGAGTTAGAAAAGACTTATGCCACCAATGCCATTAACAGCAAGGATTTAAAATTAATGCAGCAATATTTCCTCTCGTTTTGGTTGAACAGGGATGCTATAAATCCGCAATCGTCCTGGGAAACGTATTTCTTGGAAGTGCGCAAAGTGGTAAAGGAATTCTCCTCTTCTATTCGCAAAGGATACAATACCGATCGAGGTCGCGTGTATTTGCAATATGGTCCGCCCGATAACAGAACTGAGATGCCACACGAGCCAAGTGCTTATCCTTACGAGATTTGGCAGTATTACAAAGTGAAAGGACAAAGTAATCGACGTTTCGTTTTTTACAATCCCGATTTGGTGACCAACGATTATAGTTTAATTCATTCGGATGCTTTGGGGGAAATAATGAACGATCAATGGCAAATGCTCGTGTTTAAACGCGATACCCAAAATAACGACCTCGATCAAACATCCCCAGCTGGAAGATTTGGAACTCAGATTCAACAAAATTATCAAACACCACGGTGAGTTTTTTCTATTACCTGATTCGCGGTGGAGGATTTATCCTGGGACAAATT
>JBIPLZ010000162.1:0-5490 GCA_044369395.1 Flavobacteriales bacterium
CCATCAACGCCAAATTGCTCTTGCATTGCGATGGCTTTTTCGGGAGAATCAACATCCCCATTCCCGAATATCGGAATCTGGATACGCGGATTATTTTTCACTTCTCCTATCAGCTGCCAATCGGCAGGACCCTTATACAATTGTGCACGGGTTCGACCATGAATCGTGAGAGCTTTAATGCCAATATCTTGAAGGCGTTCAGCGACTTCCATGATGTTCTTCGTTGTGTCGTCCCAGCCCAATCGGGTTTTTACAGTTACTGGAAGGCTGGTGCAATTCACGATTTCTTTCGTCATTGAAACCATCTTTGGGACATTCTGCAATAATGCAGCTCCAGCTCCTTTGCAAGCAACATTTTTCACCGGACAACCATAATTGATGTCAATCAAATCGGGTTCTGCAGCAGCCGCAATTTCTGCAGCTTCGCGCATGGAGTCGATGTCACTACCGAAAAGTTGAATGCCAATTGGACGTTCGTATTCGAATATGTCGAGTTTCTTTTTACTCTTTGCTGCATCCCGAATTAATCCTTCCGAAGAAATAAATTCGGTGTACATCATATCGGCACCGTATTGTTTGCAAACCAAACGAAAGGGAGGGTCGCTCACATCTTCCATCGGAGCCAACAATAGCGGAAATTCGCCTAAATCTATATTTCCAATTTTCGCCATATTCTTTCAGCCCACAAAAATAGGGATAAATCCTACAGGAATTTCTTTTCTGCAATTCAACTATGTTTGTATTGAATCTTGGATGGATTTGTTCGTTCAGGATTTAATTAACCAATTCATTACATGAACCGTAATCGTTTTCAACTATTTCCCCCTAACTTAATTGATGCAGGCCCCACACGACAATTTATTTGGTTGTTGATTTTGTGTTTAGCTGGTTTTTCAATTGCCTCATTTTTATCAGTGGCAATGAGTAGTTTGATTTTTGGATTTTCCTTGACCGAAATTGCGAGTTTTCCATCAAACCCCAATCAAGCTGGCGCATTGACTGTCCTAAGATTGAGTCAGTTTTTATCGGCCTGCGGACTTTTTTTGTTTCCCCCAGTGGCACTTTGTTATTTGAGAAATATTCCTTTTTCAAAGGGTTTACACATTAAACAAAAACCGCAATTTTCCTTTTTTATATTGGCGATGGTTTTGATGTGGGTTCAACTTCCTTTAATAAATCTTCTTTCAACGTTTAACAATACATTGGTTTTTCCAGAAATTCTTAAGCCATTGGGCGAATGGATGCGAATCCAAGAAGATCAAGCAGCTAAACTGACAGAAGCATTTCTTTTCATGCCCAATCCATCCGACTTAGTAATCTCTTTAATAATCATGGCGCTCATTCCGGCACTTGGAGAAGAGTTTCTTTTTCGATCAACCTTACAACCTTTAATTGCTAAATGGACGAATAAACCCGTTTTCGCCATTTGGATTACTGCGTTTGTGTTCAGTTTTATTCATTTTCAATTCTTTGGTTTTTTGCCAAGATTCTTCATTGGTGCTTTTTTGGGTTATTTGTTTTATTGGTCGGGATCGGTTTGGTATTCTGTAGCTGCACATTTTGCAAATAATGGTTTGGCAGTACTCGTTTATTATTTGAATCAACATCACATGATAAATTTTACAACCGATGAATTAGGATCTGGATCTTATTCCCAAATTCAGGTTGGCATTTCACTTTGTTTAATAGGTTTCGGTTTATTTCTGTTTAAAAATAAACTACAAGACTTTTCGATTTCGAAAGCGAAATAGAATTTAAAGTCAATGATTTAAGTACTTATAGAGATTTCGAATTTTATAAAACTATTTAAAGTGACAAATTGCTTTTAATTTCTTTTATTTGAAGGCTCTATTTTGTTTAACCTATTAGATAGATTTCATTAACCCATGTTATCCGCTCGTATTCCAGAAAATGAAAGTGAAAGACTAGCCAATCTTGACTTGTATGAGATTCTTGACACTTTTCCTGAAGAAGCATTTGATGCAATTACATCGATTGCTGCCCATATTTGTGGAACTCCCATCGCCCTTATTTCATTAATTGATAAAGATCGCCAGTGGTTTAAATCACATCACGGACTTGATGTTTCGGAAACACCACGTGATTTTGCATTCTGCGCTCACGCAATCTTAGAACCCGATCAGTTATTTGTTGTAGAAGATGCTCGAATAGACAATCGATTTTTGGATAATCCTTTAACTAGGGGCTATCCCAACGTTATTTTTTATGCAGGAGCTCCTTTGGTCAGCAGTGAAGGTTTTCCGCTTGGAACATTGTGCGTGATTGATAATAAACCTCACACGTTAAATTCTGATCAACACAAGGCATTAGCAGATTTATCCAATCAGGTTATTGCTCAGATGGAATTGCGTCGGAATTTAAAGGAATTGAAAAGTAAAAATGAAGAATTAAGTCGTTATGCTCATTTGATTTCTCACGATTTAAGATCTCCCATGCAATCGATTTACCAATTGAGTAAAATCATTGCCAAAGAAAGTGAGGGTTTTTTGAATGAAAAGGCAGATAAGGCCTTAGGACAATTGCAGAAAAAAGCTTTTCAATCGCAAGAATTAGTCGATGGGATTCTCAAACATTCCCTAGCTGGAGAGCATTCTTATGCACCTGAACGTATTCAAGTGGTGGAATTTGTAAACGATCTAATTGATTTTTGTAGCCCTCCGGGCGATATCCAACTAATTCCCGAAGTTACGGTCACTGAAATTGTATGCGACCCAACAATTTTGCATCAGATATTGCAAAATCTGATTTCAAATGCGATCAAATACAACGACAAAGATTTGGGAGTTGTTCGGATTGCGGTAAATGCAAGCGATTCGGAATTAACATTTGAGGTTATAGACAATGGTCCAGGCATTCCTGAAAAATTCCATGAACGCATTTTTGGGATGTTTCAAACACTTTCACATGCCGATCGTTTTGGAAATAAAGGAACCGGAATTGGATTGCATACAGTGAAAAACCTTGTTACTTTATTGGGTGGCCAAATAAGCATCCAGTCAAAAGTAGGAGAAGGGTCGACTTTTAAAATTACGCTAAAAAATTATTCTTCAGATTTAATTGAAGAAAACGAGACTCTATAAATTAGTTTTTGGGAATTCTAATTTTTAAGCTTAGCAATTTCTTTCTTTGGTAATTCAATCTTCATTGGATGCTTTACCATTTGATCTGTTAAAGCCAATTTCAATACATCGCGCATAGTTGAAACGTAATGAAAATCCATGCCTTTTAGGTATTCGGATTTTATTTCCTCAACATCTTTGCGGTTTTCCTCAGACAGAATTACTTGTTGAATATTGGCGCGTTTTGCAGCTAATATTTTCTCCTTTATTCCTCCAACAGGAAGCACAACACCACGTAAAGTAATCTCGCCTGTCATGGCCAATTGTGATTTCACTTTTCGTTGTGTGAATGCCGATGCTAATGCAGTTAACATGGCAATACCTGCAGACGGTCCATCTTTCGGAGTTGCGCCTTCTGGAACGTGAATGTGTATGTTGAAATGATCGAAAATCTCGGGAGAAATTCCTAAATAACTTTCCGAATGCGCCTTCAAAAACTCCAATGCAATAACAGCACTTTCTTTCATGACATCACCCAAATTTCCAGTTAAGGAAAGTTTGCCATTACCACGACTTAATATAGTTTCGATAAACAGAATGTCGCCACCAACCGAAGTCCATGCGAGTCCTGTTACAACTCCAGCTACTTCATTGTTTTCGTATTTATCGCGATGAAAACGAGCGGGCCCCATGATGCGTTCAATATCTGCAAAATCAATCTTCGCATCAATTTGCTCTTCCATGGCAATGGATTTTGCAACAGAACGAATTACTTTGGCGATGCGTTTTTCCAATGAACGCACACCTGATTCGCGCGTATGATCTTCTATAAGTTTATCGAGCGCTTTCTTTGTAAACTTCACCTGATCTTTCTTCAAACCATGCTCTGCAATTTGTTTGGGAATAAGGTGTTGTTTGGCAATCTCCACTTTTTCTTCTTGAGTATAACCCGTCACTTCAATCAATTCCATACGATCGAGTAAAGCAGGCTGGATTGCATTTAGATTGTTCGCTGTTGCTATAAACATAGCTCGACTCAAATCGAAATCTTGCTCTACATAATTGTCGTAAAATGTGCTGTTTTGTTCTGGATCCAATACTTCCAAAAGAGCAGAGGAAGGGTCTCCATGATAATCGCTCCCCACTTTATCAATCTCATCAAGGACAAACACCGGATTGGCTGCTTTTGCTTTGCGCAGGTTTTGGATAATCCTTCCAGGCATTGCGCCAATGTATGTTTTTCGATGACCACGAATTTCGGCTTCATCGCGAACACCTCCTAATGACATGCGAATATACTCTCGTCCCAAAGCCTTGGCAATGGATTTTCCAAGTGAAGTTTTACCCACTCCAGGAGGTCCATAAAAACAAAGTATTGGAGAACGCATGTCTCCTTTTAGTTTTAAAACTGCCAGATATTCGATAATCCGTTCTTTCACTTTCTCCAATCCGTAATGATCGTGATCCAATATTTTTTGCGCGCGCTTTAAATCGAAAACGTCAGATGAGTATTGGTTCCAAGGCAATTCAATGAGCAAATCCAAGTAATTGCGTTGAACCGAATATTCCGCTGAATTAGGGTTGATGCGCTGAAGTTTGTCGAGTTCTTTATTGAAGTGTTTTTTTACCGAGTCACTCCATTTCATGGATTCGGCTTTTGTTCTAATTTCACTCAGCTCTTCCTCATACACATTGCCACCTAATTCTTCCTGAATTGTTTTTAATTGTTGATTCAGAAAGTACTCACGTTGCTGTTGATCGATGTCTATTTTAACTTTGCTCTGAATTTGATTCTTTAACTCCTGCAATTGCAACTCATTGCTGAGATTTTTTAGCACCAATTCGGCACGCGATTTCAAATTTGCCACTTCCAACATACGCTGCTTTTCGGCCATCTCTGCATTCATATTCGAGGATATGAAATTGATCAGAAACGATGGGCTTTCAATGTTCTTTATTGCAAAAGCAGCTTCGGATGGAATGTTCGGTGATTGTTGAATAATTTGGAGAGAAATGTCTTTGAGCGATGAAACCATAGCCGCAAATTCCTTGTCATTTTTCTCTGGACGTGTTTCTTCAAAGGGTTTAATTCGCGCTTTGATATATGGTTCGGCTTGTGTTAACTCCTGAAGTTCGAAACGTTTTTTTCCTTGAATAATGACTGTTGTATTTCCATCAGGCATTCGAAGCATTTTTATAATAAATGCAATCGTGCCCACTTTATTTAAATCCTCAAAATTAGGATCTTCAATGGCTACATCTTTTTGCGAAACAACACCAATTATTTTATCGGATTTGTAAGCATCTTTAATGAGCTTGATTGATTTATCGCGCCCAACAGTAATTGGAATCACAACTCCTGGAAACAAAACCGTGTTTCGTAAGGGTAAAATGGATACTTCACTCGGAA
>JBIPLZ010000164.1:0-5468 GCA_044369395.1 Flavobacteriales bacterium
AAAAGAACGAAATATTTATTCGATGGTCGATTCGCTGAAACAAGTGCCTCGACTAATTAATTTCAGATACTTGGGGCAGATGCTTGCAACAGGCTATCTCCACTCCAAATGGCTTGAAATAGGGAAGTATTACACCTTTGCAAGCTGGAACGATATTGAAGGAGTTCGATTAAAGTTTGGAGGAGTGACCTCGAACGATTTTAGTAAACGCATTGAGCTTCGCGGTTCGCTTGCTTACGGATTGCAGGACGAGCGATTCAAAGTAAAAAGCGGTCTTCGTTATTTTGTAAATAAAGACAAAACCAAAAGACGCCTTCTCACGCTTGCATATAAATCCGATTTGGAGCAATTGAGCTTAAGTGCCAACTCTCTTTCGCTCGACAATATTATGACTTCCATCCTTCGGAGATCGGCGTTGAAAAATGTTACCAATGTGGAAGAGGCCATGGCCATGATGGAATACGATTGGTTCCCAGGTTTCAGCAATAAATTGATTGTATTTAATAGAAGATTAGTCCCCTTAGGCGATTTTACATTTGAACGGCCGCTTTCCAATGGAAAAACAGTATCTATTCAAAAAGTAACGACTTCAGAAATTAATTTGCAAACCCGTTTTGCTTGGGGAGAAAAATTTATTTCAGGTGAATTTGATCGGTCTAGCATTGGCACGCGCTACCCAGTTATTCAATTCGATTTAGGTCTTGGAATTCCCAATGTAATTGGATCGCAATTCAGTTATACGAAAGCACGTTTTCGAATAAGCGATCGTTTTCGAATAAACCCAATTGGATATACCGATTATGTGGTCGATTTAGGAAAGATTTGGGGCCAAGC
This sequence comes from Flavobacteriales bacterium, assembly GCA_044369395.1. Taxonomy (GTDB): domain Bacteria; phylum Bacteroidota; class Bacteroidia; order M30B66; family M30B66; genus CALQRR01. The sequence continues at coordinate 835 of JBIPLZ010000164.1, forward strand.
ACCCTACTTTTTCCTTGAGCTTCATCAGGGTTCTCAAACCTACGCTCTCGATTTAATGGCTTTTAACATGATGAATATCTTCGAATTTGCCAGCGATCGTTATGCATACCTTTTTGTTGATCATCATTTTGAAGGTTTCTTTCTGAATAAGATACCTTTGCTTCGAAAACTAAAATGGCGCGAAGTGCTTACTTTAAAATCGGTGGTTGGTGATATGCGACCTGAGAATGTGAATCAATTAGTATATCCTGGTGGAATAGACCCGCAATTGCATCGACCTTATTTGGAAAGTGGATTAGCTGTTGAAAATATTTTTAAAATAATTCGTGTAGATGCCCTTTGGAGAATGACACACCTTGAAAGACCTAATACCAAGCCTTTTGGAGTTCGTGTTTCCCTTTCATTCCGATTCTGACTTATGAAATTATATACCAAAAACCTCGTAAAACGTTATAAAAGAAAGCCTGTTGTTAACGATGTTTCCGTTGAAGTAAATCAAGGCGAAATTGTTGGTCTACTCGGTCCGAATGGAGCAGGAAAGACAACCACTTTTTACATGACCGTTGGACTCATTCGTCCAAACGAAGGCAATGTATTTTTGGATGATTTAAACATCACAAAATTACCAATGTACCGAAGAGCGCAATTGGGAATTGGTTATTTGGCGCAAGAAGCATCTGTGTTCCGCAAATTGAGTGTGGAAGACAATATAAAGGCCGTTTTGGAAATGACCGACCTTTCTAAAACTGAGCAAAAAGAAAAATTGGAGTCTTTGTTGGATGAATTCAGTTTGCAAAAAATCCGGACAAACCGAGGCGATTTACTTTCTGGAGGAGAACGCAGAAGAACCGAAATTGCACGTGCGCTTGCATCTAATCCAAAGTTCATTTTGCTCGATGAACCATTTGCGGGTGTTGACCCAATTGCCGTAGAAGATATTCAGAATATTGTGGCAAAACTCAAAGAAAAGAACATTGGCATTCTCATAACCGACCACAACGTGCACGAAACCCTTACCATTACAGATCGTGCCTATCTGCTTTACGAAGGAAAAATTCTCAAATCAGGTACTGCTGAAGAACTTGCAAACGATGAAACAGTAAGGCGTGTTTATCTTGGAAAAAACTTCGAACTTCGCACAAATAAATCCACGAAAAATCCAGAGTAATCTGCTAAAATATTAATCCTAAAACATCGAATTCAATATGAAATTTATTGCTGAAATAGACGTAATGCCTCACAAAGCGCTCCTCGACCCCCAAGGAAAAGCAGTTACAGGAAGTATGAAAAATTTAGGTCTTCCTGAAATTGAAAATGTGCGCATTGGAAAACATATTCAACTCGAAGTTGAAGCAGATGGAGAAGCTGTCGCTCGGGAAAAAGTTGAAAAGGCGTGCAAAGAATTATTAGCAAATCCAATCATGGAAGGATTTAGCTATTCGATTGCCGCAGTTTAATTTGAATCAATATTGATTTGTTTTGTTTCCGTCAGCATTTTTATCAACGACAATGCGAAATACAAAACGATACAAGGAGCAAAAGCTGCAAGCTTAATCCAAAGGAAGAGTGGAACTGAGAGGATCAGTAATAGAAGCTGGTATTCGTTTCCTTTCCAACCAAACGACTTAAGTTTAAAACTAAACATTGGCACTTCGATTACGAGGACAAGCGCTGATAAAATTGCGATTATAGCCATAATCCAAGCGTTAGGCATGGGAAAAATTTCGGCATGAAATCCTACAAATAGCCCAAGCCAAAACAAGGCATTTGCGGGTGTAGGCATTCCAATAAACGAAGAAGTTTGTCGGGTATCGTGATTAAATTTAGCCAATCGAAATGCCGAGAAAACCGCAATGAATAATGCCAAGGAGGCGGGGAAGGATAAAAAATAGTTTGATACTTCTTCTCCAGGATTCAAATTGGATTCCGTTGCTTCTGCAATTAAACGAAAAGCCATAAATGCTGGCAATACACCAAAAGTAAGCATGTCGGCCAATGAATCAAGGTCTTTACCGATGGGTGATGAAACTTTCAATGCGCGGGCAAGCAATCCATCAAAGAAGTCGAAGATACCAGCCAAAATAATCAACCAGGGAACCCATTCGGAATTTCCAGCCAATAATTGCTGAATGGCCAAACAGCCGCAAAGCAAGTTGGAAAGCGTAAGTGCGTTAGGTAGATTTTGCTTTAACATCATTAAGCCCTACTGGATTATATTCTCGTGTTGGGTTGTAATTTTTTATTAATCGCGTAAATTTTTTCTCGAAATACTCCGTACTGAACATCGCCAAAACAAGTGCAATTAATACTGCCAAAAAGGGCTCCAATAATAAAACTGCACTTGCCGTTTGCTCAGAAGATGCAAATTGCATGATCTTGTAAGCAATTATAATGGCAATGGCATGGTATGCGTAAATGCTATAAGCTAACTTACCCGGATAATTAAAAATTTTAAGCTTCGCGATTTTCAATACCGAATTCGAATTGAAATTCTGTTCAAAAACAAAAAATGCCAAAGTGAGCGTTAGTAATATACGTTCAATGATAAATACCAATTGAGCCGGTAAAAATTTAAACTCATTTCGAATCTGTGGCAGAAAAATCATGACCAGAATAAATGCCAAGTAAACAAAACCTATAGTTCTCTTGGTTTGACTTTTCAGGAAACCATACAATTTGTACTTGAAAAAACTGAAATACGCTAAATATGAACCCACAATAAAATCGCACATGATATTGAGTGTACTAAATCGATAGGAATCATTAGGGTTGCCCATATCATCATGAGACCACATCCAAGCAGATGCAATAAATGCAATCATTGCCAAAATCATGAGTGTTTTCTCCTTTCTTCGGAAATACGACATCAAAATAGGCCAAACAATTATAAACTGAAAGCAAACGGCAATTGTCCACATATTACCCCAAACACCTTGGAGTGGATTTAATGGGTTGGAAGCCTCGCTATATCCAAAATTGAAAATAAATGAAAGATACTGAGCCGGATTTTTAAATTCAGAAAATTCCAATGGAATTCCTGCATTAAACTTTGGTAGAATAAAAAAACCTAGCAGAAACATCACAAAATAAAGAGGCAACATCCCTAAAATTCGACGCATGTAAAAGCGCAAGAGGTTCAAATTCTTATAAATAAAACGTTCTTCAAAGATTGTCCAGGTGTTTAAAAAACCTGTTAGTATAAATAATAAACTAAAGCAAACATTTTGAAGATTGCCCGTAACTTGCATCAAATCTGAATACAAAGTGGATACCTTAACTTGTTGATTGTCGGTAATGAAGCAATGTGATAGAATAATTCCAAGGACAGCCAAAAACCGAATTGCATCGATATTATCGAAGTGCGATTTTTTAATGAGTCGTTTCATGGAAAACTACAAGCTTATTGTTAATTTTAAAAATTAATCAAACTGAATCTATCGGAAAATGTTTCCTAATCTTTAAAACAAAATAAATGTATTTACGCTTTAGTGTGTATGACATTAATAAATAATTCGTTTACTTTCTTTCTATAATTTAAAACATGCGCAATATCCGATTTCTTTTAATTCTAATTACCCTGTTTTTTCATGGGTACATTATGGCACAAACGGCTCGTAAATATAGTAACGAGTTTTTGGCTATTGGCGTGGGAGCTCGCGCTTTGGGGATGTCAGGTGCTTTTACTTCAGCCGTTTCGGATGCAACATCAGGTTATTGGAATCCAGCTGGTTTAACTGGTTTATCCTCTAAATACCAAGGTGCACTTATGCATTCCGAATACTTTGCTGGAATTGCCAAATACGATTATGGCGCTTTTGCAACACGACTCGATCCAAAAAGTGTTATGGCTGTTTCGGTTGTTCGTTTCGGCGTAGACGATATTCCCGACACCTCCGAGCTTATCGATGCCAATGGAAATATTAACTACGACCGCATTCAATCGTTCTCTGCAGCCGATTATGGTTTTCTCTTTTCGTATGCCCGCAAACTTAAAAAAGAAGGCTTGAGTGTAGGTGCGAATGCTAAAATTATTCACCGGAAAGTGGGCGATTTCGCAAAGTCTTGGGGATTTGGCCTGGATGCTGGCATTCAATACAATCCAGGAAAATGGCGTTGGGCAGCAATGGCAAGAGACATCACTTCTACATTTAATGCATGGACCTACAATTTGAGTCCCGAACAGCGTGATGCATTGGAAAAAACTGGCAATACAATTCCTGTAAACACTTTGGAAGTTACACTTCCAACACTAACATTGGGAGGAGCGAGAACATTTGCGCTCGGGAAAAAGTTCAGTTTGATAACCGAAATCGACCTTCAAACCACGTTCGATGGAATGCGAAATACTGTGATACGCGACAAAACATTTTCTATGACACCCGTGTTAGGTTTAGAAGCCGGTTACCGAAATATCGTTTTCCTACGAGGTGGAATTGGGAATTTACAAAACATCCAAAATGACGAAAACACAGGACGCATTACCACCTTTCAACCCAATTTAGGACTTGGCTTACGCATAAAAAGTATTTACATCGATTACGCATTAACCGATATCGGCGATCAAAGCACCTCACTTTTCTCAAATGTATTTTCATTAAGGTTCGATATTCAAGGAGCAAATACCACTTCAACCA
>JBIPLZ010000165.1:0-5451 GCA_044369395.1 Flavobacteriales bacterium
AATACAATGGCCCGATATATCATTTCCGTGATGGGTCAATTGAATCCACATTTACGCGATGTAAGTGATTTCAAACACAAGCTTTGGGATCATTTATTTATCATGTCTAATTTTCGATTAGATGTAGATTCCCCTTATCCAATTCCTTCAAGAGAAAGTTTTCAAACGAAACCGGAACGGATTCCTTACCCAAATACGAACATCCGTTTTCGTCATTATGGGAAAATAATTGAGAAAGTGATTGAAGAAGCTAATAAGGTTGAAGAAGGTCCTGTTCGGGAAGCTTTAATTGGAGCGATTGCTTATAATCTTAAAAAATCCTACCTCACTTGGAATCGCGACTCTGTGCAAGATGATCAAATTTTTAAAGATATGAATACGCTTTCGGGTGGCTTACTTCAGCCTGCCGAAGGTTCAAATATGATTGTTGTTGCAGAAGGAATAGCCCAAAATAATTCCCAACAACAAGGCAAGAAGTTTAATAAAGGAAGACAAAAACAGAAGAATTTCAAACGTAAATTTTGAAATTTTAATCAGCACCATATAAATGAATAGATTCGAGATTATTGGTGGTAAACGACTTCATGGGGAGATCGTACCGCAAGGAGCTAAAAATGAAGCATTACAAATTTTATGTGCTGTTTTATTAACTGCGGAACGCTGTGTTATTCATAATGTTCCAGATATTGTTGATGTTAATAAGCTCATCGAGTTGCTTGGAGCTTTAGGCGTTCTAGTTGAAAAGCTCGGAAATGGCTCTTGGGCTTTTACCGCAAATAATGTGGATGTTGACTTCATGGTTTCGGAAGAATTCAAGAAGAAGGGGTCTGCTCTGCGCGGTTCAGTGATGATTGTTGGTCCGCTTCTTACCCGATTTGGCCGTGGGTATATTCCTAAACCGGGCGGAGATAAAATTGGTCGCCGCAGAATGGATACGCATTTTATCGGTTTCCAAAATCTAGGAGCTTCTTTTGATTTCGATAGCGTTGATAGTTTCTACAAAGTGGAGGCAAAAGAACTCAAAGGAGCCTATATGTTGCTCGATGAAGCCTCCGTTACAGGAACAGCCAATATTTTGATGGCAGCAACTATGGCAACAGGAAAAACGACTATTTTCAATGCTGCCTGTGAGCCATATATTCAACAGTTGTGTAAAATGTTGAATAGCATGGGTGCCAAAATTACGGGCATCGGTTCCAATTTATTGACCATAGAAGGTGTTAAAGAATTGGGTGGTTGCGAACATCGTATGTTGCCTGATATGATTGAGATTGGCTCATTCATTGGACTTGCTGCTATGACCCAAAGCAACATCCGAATTAAAGATACCGGCTACGATCATCTTGGAGTTATTCCCGATGTGTTTCGTCGAATGGGCATTGAGCTTTTTCGCGATGGTGATGATATCGTTATACCTGAACAAGAAAGTTATACCATCAACAAATACATCGATGGATCAATATTAACAGTATCTGATTCTCCTTGGCCTGGATTTACTCCCGATCTTTTAAGTATTATTCTAGTAGTTGCTACGCAGGCAAATGGTAGTGTGTTAGTTCACCAAAAAATGTTCGAGAGTCGTTTGTTTTTTGTTGACAAACTTATCGATATGGGAGCGCAAATTATTTTGTGTGATCCACATCGTGCGACAATTATTGGATTGAATCGTAAGAACAAACTTCGTGGAATTCGCATGACTTCTCCTGATATTCGTGCAGGTGTATCTTTATTAATTGCCGCTCTTTCAGCTGAAGGAACGAGCATTATTGATAACATCGAACAAATTGATCGTGGGTATCAAAATATCGACACTAGACTTCAGGCCTTAGGTGCTCAGATTAAACGTTTTTAACTAAATGATTGATTTATAGAAAACAAGGAGTTTTATCAGAACAATTTTACCTTAATATTTTTTTAAGGCTCACTATTTGATATCAAAATTTATAAATTTGAACTATGAAAAAACTAAATTTATTACTTGTAATTGCGGCATTTACTTTTATTCTAGGTGGCGCATTTTTAAACGGACAAAGTCAAAAATCGTCAAACCAAAATCCACCAACAGGTGTTCAAATTGGTAACGTGGCTCCGGAGTTAACACTTTCCAACCCTGATGGAAAAGAAATTAAATTATCGTCCTTACGTGGAAAAGTTGTATTAATCGATTTTTGGGCATCATGGTGTGGACCTTGCCGCATGGAAAATCCCAATGTGGTTAATGCTTACAACAAGTATTCGAAAATGAAATTCAAAGGAGCAAAAGGATTTACTATTTACAATGTTTCATTGGATATGAAAAAAGATCCTTGGTTGGCTGCAATTAAAAAGGACGGATTAGTATGGGAAAATCATGTGAGCGACTTAGGTGGTTGGGGCTCTAAAGCTGCAGCTCTTTATGGCATTAATAGTATTCCGGCAAATTTCTTGATTGATGCGAATGGCGTTATTTTAGCAAAAAATTTGAGAGGTGCAGCACTAGATGCAGAACTCGAGAAACTTATAAAGAACTAATATTCTTTCTAAAGAATTACCCTGACAATTCATTGTCGGGGTTTTTTATGCTTCAACCTTTTTACTGAATTCTTCGCATTCTGTCATTATGTCCTTCTAGTACTGATGGCACTATCGTTGTCAATGGGCGAAATTCTTAACAATGCGCAAGCAAATACGAAATTTTTTTACAAACATGAGCCAGCAAGGAAATCAAACTCCCAACGAAAATCCAATTGATTCATCTCAATCCAACGAACAACCTATAAACTCGGAAGAGAATGTGGTAGTTGATTCGGAAGAAAATATAAGTTCGGATAACGTAAACAGTGAAAATAAAGAAGACGATTGGCAATTGAAATTTGCAGAAATGAACGATCAGTATCTTCGTTTGTGGTCTGAATTTGATAATTATAGAAAACGTAGTGCCCGAGAGCGCGTTGAGTTTTCAAAAACTGCTGCATCTGACACTTTTACTGCCATTCTGCCCGTATTAGACGATTTTGATCGTGCTGCAAAAGCAATGGAAAATGCTGATGATATTGCTGTTGTAAAAGAAGGAATGCAACTTATTTATCACAAATTTAGAAATATACTTATCTCCAAAGGTTTAGAGGAAATGAACGCGCAGGGCGAGACTTTCGATGCCGATTTTCATGAAGCCATTACATCCATTCCTTCGCCCGACGATTCCATGAAAGGCAAAGTGGTGGATGAAGTGGAAAAAGGATATTCACTCAACGGTAAGGTAATTCGTTTTGCCAAAGTAGTTGTAGGTAGTTAATTATTGAGAAATTCGACATGGCAAAAAGAGATTATTACGAGATACTGGGAGTTTCTAAAAATACCGATGAAACTGAATTGAAAAAGGCTTATCGGAAGATGGCTGTTAAATTCCATCCTGATAAAAATCCAGGCGATAAAGAAGCGGAAGAGAAATTTAAAGAAGCAGCCGAAGCATATGATGTTTTAAGCAATCCGGATAAACGAGCTCGATACGATCGTTTTGGTCACCAAGGTGCTGGAAGTTCAGGCGGTGGCGGCGGTTATGGTGGTGGCGGAATGAACATGGATGATATCTTTAGCCAGTTTGGAGATATTTTCGGGCAATCAGGTTTTGGCGGTGGATTTGGTGGATTTGGCGGCGGTCAGCAGCAGGGAAGACGGGTGAATAAAGGCACAAACCTTCGCATCAAAGTAAAACTTACACTCGAAGAAGTTGCTACTGGGGTTGAAAAAAAGATCAAGGTGAATAAGTTTGTTCCATGTAAAACCTGCACTGGAACAGGTGCAGATAAAGGATCCTCATTCAATACATGTAATACCTGCAAGGGCGCTGGTAGAGTAACACGAATAACCAACACCATTCTTGGTCAAATGCAAACGGCTTCAGCTTGTCCCGCTTGCGATGGAGAAGGAAGAACAATTGCAAGTAAATGCAAAACGTGTTCAGGAGATGGAATCCTTCGAGACGAAGAAGTGATTAGCATCAATATTCCAGCAGGGGTTGGAGAAGGAATGCAACTCAATGTTGCAGGACGTGGAAATGCAGCACCACGCGGCGGAGTTTCCGGCGATTTATTAGTGAGCATTGAAGAAGTGGAACATCCTGAACTAAAAAGAGATGGTACAAATCTATACCACGATTGCTACATTAGCTTTTCAGATGCTGCTTTAGGAACATCAATCGAAATCCCTACACTTGAAGGAAAGGCGAAGTTTAAAATTGATCCCGGAACGCAAAGTGGTAAAGTTTACCGACTACGTGGCAAAGGACTTCCTGAAGTGAATGGTTACGAAAGAGGCGATATACTTGTTGATGTAAATGTTTGGACGCCTCAACAATTAAGTCCTGAAGAAAAGCAGATTTTGGAAGGATTGAGAACTGCCGCTAATTTTACACCTCAGCCCGGAAAGAAAGAGAAGTCGTTTTTTGATCGCATGAAGGAGTATTTCCATTAAGTTTTATTTACTATATATTTGACGGCCACGATGTGGCCGTTTTTATTATGTCTACACCCTTATTTGAAGCCCGCAATATTTCCAAGTACTACGGAAATTATTGTGCATTAAACGATGTGAGTATTGTTGTTGAACAAGGATCCATTTTTGGCTTACTTGGTCCAAACGGCGCAGGAAAAACATCCTTAATTCGAATCATCAATCAAATTACCATTCCAGATTCAGGAAGTTTGTTTTTTAAAGGCGAACCCATGAATCTTTCGCATGTGCAACGTATCGGGTATTTGCCTGAAGAGCGAGGTCTCTATAAAAAAATGGAGGTAGGAGAACAATGCATGTATTTGGCTCGCTTGCGTGGACTTGAAAAAAATGAAGCAAAGCGTCGACTTCGTATTTGGTTCGAAAAGTTTGAAATGCAATCGTGGTGGAACAAGAAGGTGGAAGAGCTTTCGAAAGGAATGGCTCAAAAAGTTCAGTTTGTTGTGACGGTTTTGCACGAACCCGAATTGTTGATTTTCGATGAGCCATTCTCGGGTTTCGATCCAGTGAATGCAGCAATCATTCGTAATGAAATTCTCGATTTAAGTAAAAAAGGATCTACCATCATCTTTTCAACACACCGAATGGAAACCGTTGAGGAATTGTGCGACAGTATCGCGCTTATCAACAAAAGCAAGAAAATTCTTGACGGCAAAGTGCGCGATATCCAAAATCAATTTCGGAATAATACCTACGAAATGGTATTTCGCGGAAATATGCTTTCGTTTACGACTGCGCTTTGGACTGGATTTGAGTTGATTGATAAGCAAGCCGATGGAGAAATTTGCAAGGTGCAATTGAAGCTTCTAGGCAAGAACACAATCAATAATCTGCTGAATACAGTGATGCCTGTTTGTGAAATTGTGAGTTTCAAAGAAATACTCCCATCAATGAATGATATATTTATTCAAAACGTTAAAGAACCGGTTTAAATCATGGGAAAAATTAGCCTGATTATTC
>JBIPLZ010000166.1:0-5440 GCA_044369395.1 Flavobacteriales bacterium
TCGAGAATCGAGGACATTTCCATTGGCCGCATCAATTCGGATTTGCCATTGAGAATCGGAATTTTGGGGTGTAAATCGAAAGGTGTAACATTCATGTAGCTTACCATCTTTATCGGGCCAAAATGCATGTTCGATATTGATTTTTCCTTTAACACCTTTGTTTGATGCAGTCCAACGATTGGGGCGAGAAGATTTCAATTCATTGAACTCAATCTCCGAATCTATGCCTTTGGATAGCAGTGCTTTTTCGGCAGCCATTTCTAAGGTAAGTAGCTTTTGATTGTTAGGAAGTCGAGAAGGAAGATTACTTAAAAAATGACATTGTTGCTGGGTTAACTTCTGGTTTTTATCGAGGACCAATTGCACATCGGCACCAAGAATTTCCAATTCGTTTAATGTTTGACGAAGCCAGATAACCTCCATCCCTGATTTGGGAGATTTGTGATGACTTGTTACAATGACATTTTCGAAATCAGATGCTTGCAACTTGCATTTTTCCTGCAGTTGTGGGATAAAAGATTTCCAATCGGTTTTTTGAGCCTGAACGGAAACGCTGGTTGTGACAAGAAGCAAAAAAAGAAAAGCTAAACGCATACGATGAATTTGAATAGGAAGCTAAATTAACTCATTTAGAACATCGAAAAAACATAAAGGTTTTGAAGATGAAGATTTCAATTTAGACAAACAGCCAAATTAGATTGAACTCAATGCGCCTCCAACCAGTTCATTCCTGTTCCAATTTCCAATCAATGGGAACCGAAGTTTTGAAGGCGGTTCGCATGTGATGCATAATAATTGGCTTTAAGATTTCGATTGCCTAATGCTAAAGTCCTTTTTCCTTCTTGAGAATTTCCTTCATTTGGGAATCGAATATGGGGATGATGTCTTCAACAACTCTCCAAACAGCCCAGATGTCAACTCCAATATAATCGTGAATCAATTTATCGCGCATTCCTGCAATCTTTTTCCACTCAACATGAGCATACTTTATGCGAAAATCTTCATCTAGTTTCTTAGTAGCCTCCCCAATAATTTCAAAATTCCGAATTACTGCATCTTGAATTAAGTTATCACTAAGAAACCTCGATTCATCAATACCGTTAGTGTATTCTTTGATTCTATCAATACATACGCTTATGTGATCAATATAGACAATCGGATCCTTAATCATATTAAACGAATTAAATCCGATTCGATATATGGCTTGAGTGTTGCATTCAACGAACGCAATGTAATAAGGTCGACTTTTATGCCTAGCAGTTCCGATATCTCTTGTTCAATTCCAATTAATTCAAGAAGATTAACTTTTGTTTCAAAGTCAATGAGGATATCGAGATCGCTTTTTTCATTTTCTTCTCCACGAGCGTATGATCCAAAAATACCAAGTAATGTTGGCTTTAACTTTTGGGTAACAGCTTTAATAATATTTTCTTGTTGAATAGAAATCATGCAATAAATATAGAGTTTTTTCTAAATCAAGTGTTTATCATAACATGTATCAAGGTCAACGTAAAATTCTCTTCATTTAAACTGCTGAAATTATTAGCTAATATTTTAGAAAATTCAATTCTCTCAATGCGCCTCCAACCAATTCAAACCTGTTCCAATTTCCACTTCAATGGGAACGCTGGTTTTGAAGGCAGTTCGCATATGATGCATAATGATTGGCTTTAAGATTTCGACCTCGTCTTTGTGCGCATCAAATACCAATTCATCGTGTACTTGAAGTGTCATTTTAGAACGGAGATTTTTCTCTTTTAATTCTTGATGAATACCAATCATCGCCATTTTAATTAAATCGGCAGCTGAACCTTGAACCGGCGAATTGATGGCTTCTCGTTCGGCAAATCCACGAATGGTAAAATTGCGTGAATTAATATCCTTGAAATAACGACGACGGCCCATCATGGTTTTTACGAATCCATTTTCACGTGCAAATTCCAGGGTGCTTTTCATGTAGTCTTTGATACCTGGATATTGTGTGAGATAATTCTCAATTAATTCTGCCGCTTCTTTTCGAGGAACTCCAAGTCGTTGTGAAAGTCCAAATGCAGAAATGGAATAAATAATCCCAAAATTCACCATTTTCGCTTTGCTCCGCATTTCACGTGTTACGTCCTCCAAAGCCACACCATAAACGCGTGCAGCAGTTGCTTGGTGAATATCGATGCCTTTGGTAAATGCTTCCAACATGGCTTCTTCTTTCGCAATTTCAGCTACCAAACGCAATTCAATCTGACTATAATCGGCAGACACCAATAAATGGTCTGCATCGCGGGGAATAAAGGCTTTACGAATCTCTCTTCCACGTTCGGTTCGAATCGGAATGTTTTGAAGATTCGGACTCACAGAACTGAGTCGACCGGTAGCAGCAATGGTTTGATTAAACGTAGTGTGAATACGCCCTGTAACTGGATTAATCAAGTTAGGAAGCGAATCTACATAGGTCGATTTTAGCTTGGTAATTTCACGGTAATCGAGCAGTTTAGCGGCAATCGGATGTTCCTTTTCGAGCTTACTGAGGATTTCTTCGCCAGTAGCAAATTGTCCCGTTTTGGTTTTTTCGGCACCGGGTAATTTCAATTTATCAAACAGTATTTCACCTAATTGCTTGGGAGAATCAATGTTGAATTCTTGTCCGGCCATTTCCCATATCGAAGCGCGCAATAGAATTAAATCGCTTTGTAATTCTTCAGAATATTTCGCTAAAAATACTTCATCCACTTTCACGCCTTCGTATTCCATATCAGCTAGAACATGAATTAATGGCAACTCAATTTTCTGCAAGACCTCCCCAACTTCGCGCTTCTCCACCATGGGTTGGATGATGTGTTTTAATTGCAGCGTGATATCCGCATCTTCGGCAGCATATTCTACGACTTGTTCTACCGGCACATCGCGCATAGTGCCTTGGTTTTTTCCGCGTTTACCGATGAGTTCGGTAATGGAAACGGGCGTATACCCCAAATAGGTTTCACTCAAATAATCCATTCCGTGTTTCATGTCAGGCTCCACGAGGTAATGCGCCAACATGGTATCGTAAACTGGCAAACAAACTTCCACCCCAAATTGACGCAACACGAGCAAATCGAATTTTACGTTCTGTCCAATTTTGAGGATGCTTTTACTTTCCAATAAAGGCTTGAAATAGCTCAGAATTCGAGCAACTTCATTTTTATCAGAAGGCGTTGGAACATAATAGGCTTCTCCTTCTTTCACACTGAAAGAAAGTCCAACTAATTCGAGACTGAAATAATCGAGTGATGAAGTTTCAGTATCAAAACAAAACTCTGTTTGTTGTCCAAGCAAATCCGCCAAGTTCTTTAACTCTTGCTCGCTTTCCACGCGGAAATACGTATGTGGCGTATTGCTAATGTTCTTACCTTTTTCTGCAGGCTCTTGATAATCTTCCTCAGGAGTAATTTCGTCACCGAACATAGAAATTTGTCCATTCGATGGCTTTGGTGCTGCCGGAATACTTTTCTTCACTTCGGGCGCAATCTGTTGATTCACGCTAAAATTGGCACCCAAAATACGGCGTCCCATACTGCGGAATTCGAGTTCGGTAAAGAGCGCTGCTAGCTTTTCACGATCTGGTTCTGAAATCAATAAATCATCGTCGCTTACTTCAATCGGAACATCCAAAATAATAGTCGCCAACATTTTTGAAATATGCGCTTGGTCGACGAACGCCTCCACATTATCTTTCATCTTGCCCTTCAATTCATGAGAATGAGCAATCATATTTTCCATCGAGCCATATTGCTGAATGAGCTTCTTGGCGGTCTTCTCCCCTATTCCTGGAATTCCTGGAATATTGTCTGAAGCATCGCCCCACATGCCCAAAATATCAATCACTTTCAATGGATCATCTATCTCCCATTTCGCGCAGATTTCGGGTACACCTAAAATCTCAATATCGTTGCCCATACGAGCAGGTTTGTACATGTAAATATTGGACTCAACCAGCTGACCGTAATCTTTATCGGGTGTTACCATATACACGACGTGCCCTTCGCGTGCTTTGACTTTGGCAATGGTTCCAATGATGTCGTCGGCTTCGTATCCAGCCAATTCGAGCATGGGAATATTAAACGCTCGAATAATTTCTTTGATCCAAGGCAAATTACTCTGAATATCTTCGGGCATGGCCTCACGGTGAGCCTTGTAAAAACTATGCTCCACTGCACGATTGGTCTCCGCCGCCGAATCAAACACCACTGCAATATGCGTGGGCTTTTCCTTCAGCATCAATTCAACCAACGTATTCGTAAAACCCGATGCAGCACTCACATTCATGCCTTTTGAATTCATTAAAGGATTGCGACTAAATGCAAAATACGCTCTGTAAATCAGTGCAAAGGCGTCTAATAAGAAAAGGCGTTTATCGTCGTGTGGGTTGATGTTCATGATATGTTGGATGTGCTAATATGCTGATGAGCTAATATAAATTATTTGAAGATTTGAAAATTTGGAGATTTGAAAATACGATAGCTATCGGATTGAAGATTCGATTTTATTTCAGATTGAAAAATTCTGTTCAAGTATGAAAAATTCCATATTTTCTGAATAATACTCCCCTTTCTCCGCCACATGGTGGTCCCTACGGGAAGAAAGGGGCCGGGGGATAGAGGTCAATATACCTTTTTACCTTTCCAAAATGTAATAAGCAGTTGTGCTCACAAAATCGCGGAACCAGGGGATGGAAGATATGATTGGGAATTGCGGGCGAGGCGACCAATTAAACTTAAAGCGGTAAATGGGATTTATCAGATATAATCGTCTGTGATGGATTTTGTATCCTGTTTTTTTGAGGATGTTTTCGAAGCGATCGATAGAGATTCGGGTATCGTAAATTTCCATCAAGGAATCGATGGTGGGTTGTGGTTCTCCGATACTTTTTAGGTAGGCTGCATAGGTCGAACGTGGTAAAAGATGCATCCATGGCAATTGTCCTTTTTTGGTTGTTGCAGTTTGTTGATGTCCTCCAAATGGCATTCTCCACGGTGGAAAAGCGAAGAACAATTTACCACCTGTCTTCATATATACTTGCAACTGCGCCATAACACGCTCCTGATCGGGAATGTGCTCGATGGTATCTTTTAGGATGATTAAATCGAACTTACCACGAAAGGCATCCATGGTAGACTGATCGTAAATATCGGCTGAAAACAATTCGAGCTTTCCTGATTCAATTTCGGCTTGCTGAAGCCCTTTGCCATTCTCAATTTTAGAGGTCGACAAATCCATTCCGGTGCATGAACATCCTTTTTCAACAAAGGCTTTGAGCACTCCTCCTTCGCCACAACCAATTTCCAAAACCGTCATGTTTTCTTTCCAGCCGCCATTTTTTTCGAGGTATGGAATTATGTAATCGCGAGTTACAAGATACTGATGTTGAAATTTGAGTGGCGCGTTGCCGTGGAAATAAAGTGCCATA
>JBIPLZ010000167.1:0-5425 GCA_044369395.1 Flavobacteriales bacterium
ACGACGACCTCAATATTCCGAAAGATTCTGAAGCACATATCGTACAAGATTTATTAGGCACTCGAACATTGGAGTTAACACTTGGAAAATCGAGCGTTATGGCCGAAAGAGGTGACACATTAAAAGCGGTTCGGGAAGGCGGTATTACCGACGAAATCAAAGAAGCGATAAAACCCCTGAAAGCTCAGATTGAAAATCTTGCTGGATCAATCGACTCCGTTTTAACAGGACTAAACAGAGTATTCAACAGAGAAACGCAAGACGGACTAACAAGTAGTTTCGAAAGTGTAAACACGTCGATATTAAAATTTGAGCATACCGTTACAGAGTTCGACTTACTCGTAACCAACGAAAGAAAGAGAATTGGCGATATTTTCAGCAATGTGAATTCGATTACCGAGAATTTGAAAAACAACAACGCCAAACTCAACAATGTATTTACCAACCTGGATAAGATTACAGACGATGTTGCCAAAAGCAATGTGAAGCAGACCATGACCGATTTGCAGCAATCCGTTTCAAGTTTGCAAAAGGTGTTAAAGAATGTTGAAAATGGACAAGGGTCTTTAGGGAAAATTGCAAACGATGATTCTTTGTATGTGCATCTCGACAACAGCTCTAAAAATTTAAGTCTGCTTCTCGAGGACATGAAAGCGCATCCATCCCGATACATTCATTTTTCGGTTTTTGGAAAAAAAGAGAAAGCCTCAAAAAAATAAACAATAGGTTTACGTTCGCATTTATATTTGTTGAATCAAATTGTTGCTAGAAATGGGATTGCAAAACATACTTTTTATTCTTGTATTTATTGCCGCAACGGCTCTTTTTACAATCAATGCAAAAAAAATAATTCGTAATATTCATTTGGGCCGCAAACTCAATAGAACCGATCGCAAAGCGGAACGTTGGAAATTGATGGCGCGTGTAGCTCTTGGTCAAAGCAAAATGGTTGTAAAACCTGTTGCTGGATTTCTTCACATTCTTGTTTATGTTGGATTTGTAATTATCAATTTGGAAGTTCTGGAAATTATTCTCGATGGAATTTTAGGAACTCACCGACTGTTTGCCCCATTTCTTGGTAGCTTTTACGATTTCCTCATTGCTTCTTTTGAGATTCTTGCCTTGGGTGTTTTAGTAGCCGTTGTCATTTTCTATATTAGAAGAAACATCATTTACATAAAACGATTCAGACAAAATGAATTAAATGGCTGGCCGCGTTCAGATGCTAATTTGATTTTATTGATAGAGGTACTTTTGATGAGTGCTTTTTTGACCATGAATGCTGCCGACCAACTTTTACAAAATCGGGGTGTTGAACATTATATTCAAGCAGGATCATTTCCTGTTAGTTCATTCATTACTGGACTTTTTAGTTCTTGGTCAGATGGTTCACTCATTGCTTATGAACGTTTTACTTGGTGGTTTCACATTTTGGGAATTTTTGCATTTTTAAACTACCTACCCTACTCCAAACATTTTCATATAATTCTGGCTTTCCCCAATGTTTGGTATTCGAACCTCGACAGGAAAGGACGTCTCACCAATATGGCAGCTGTTACCAATGAGGTGAATTTAATGATGGATCCTTCAGCTGTACCTATTGAAATAGATGGCCCAGTAAAATTTGGGGCAAAAGACATTCAAGATTTGACGTGGAAAAATTTACTCGATGCATACACCTGCACCGAATGTGGTCGCTGTACTTCGGAGTGCCCAGCAAATCAAACCGGCAAACTTCTGAGTCCACGGGCAATTATGATGAAAACCCGCGATCGGATGGAAGAGGTTGGAAAAAACATCGATGTCAATAAAGGCGAATTCAAAGACGATGGGAAAAGTCTATTGCACGACTACATTAGCCCGGAAGAACTTTGGGCCTGCACAACCTGCAATGCTTGTGTTGAAGCATGTCCCGTGAATATTGACCCATTAAGTATTATCGTTGATTTAAGACGTCAGTTGGTTATGGAAGAAAGTGCGCCACCTGCATCGCTAAGCGCTATGTTCACTAACGTGGAAAACAATGGCGCGCCTTGGCAATTTTCTCCAGCAGACCGGTTAAATTGGAAGGATGAATAATTACGAATTGTTAATTACGAATGTGAAATTGATTTCCCTTTCTACTTTCCCCTTTCTACTTTCCCCTTTCTACTTTCCCCTTTCTACTTTTCCCTTAATTGATAATTGATATTTTAAAAATGGAATTGAATATAAAAACCATGGCACAGTACCTCGCAAATGGCGAGAGTCCAGAGATATTATTTTGGGTTGGATGTGCTGGTAGTTTCGACGATCGAGCAAAGAAAGTAACCAAGGCCGTTGCGAAAATACTTCAAGCTGCTGATGTTAAATTTGCGGTTCTTGGATCCGAAGAAAGCTGCACCGGTGATCCTGCAAAACGTGCTGGGAATGAATTTTTATTTCAAATGCAGGCCATGCAAAACATTGCTGTTTTGAATGGTTATGAAGTAAAGAAGATTGTAACAGCTTGTCCACATTGTTTCAATACACTCAAAAACGAATACCCTGAACTGGGAGGCAATTACGATGTCGTTCACCATAGTCAGCTTATCGAAGGTCTTCTAAACGATGGCCGATTGAAAGTGGAAGGCGGTTCTTTTAAAGGAAAGAAAATTACGTTTCACGACCCTTGCTATTTGGGACGTGCTAATGGAGAATATGAAGCGCCTCGTGAAGTATTGAATAAACTCGATGCGGAGTTGGTGGAGATGAAACGATGCAAAACCAAAGGGCTTTGCTGTGGTGCTGGTGGAGCTCAAATGTTCAAGGAGGCCGAACCCGGTAACAAAGAAGTGAATATTGAACGTTCGGAAGAAGCATTGGCATTGCAACCTAACATTATCGCTGTTGGCTGCCCATTTTGCAGTACCATGATGACGGATGGAGTGAAGCATGCCGAAAAAGAAAGCTCGGTTAGTGTGCTCGACATTGCTGAATTGATTGCTGCTGCTGCTGATTTATAAAATGCGAGACATGGAAAAAGCATTTGACCAGATTCAAGATTCTGATCGCATTTGGGTGTATCAAGCGAACCGATTTTTAACGGAGGTTGAAATCGAACTTATTCAAAAAACGGGAAATGCTTTTGTTGCTTCATGGGCAACTCATGGAAAACCATTGCGAGCAAATGTTGCAATTGCGCATAATTTATTTGTCATTGTTTCGGTCGATGAAGAACAAGCAAAAGCCAGTGGTTGCTCCATTGATAAATCAGTGAATTGGATTTCAACTCTTGGACGTGATATACACATCGATTTCTTGGATCGGATGCAAATTGCGTATAAAGATGGTCAGAATGTTGTTCGAATACTTCCAATGAATGAGTTTGAACAATTGGCTCTAGATGGTCAAATAGAATCAAGCACTTTGGTGTTTAACAACCTTGTATTCAGTGGAAAAGAATTAAAAAACTCATGGAATATTCCCGCTTCTGAGAGTTGGCACAATCGTTTTTTTCAATGAAGAAATAACAAAATGTATACTCCTTGTTTTTTCTCTTGCATAAGAAATCTATTCAACTTACATTTGCCGTCCATTTTTGCGATACCATTATGAAACCAGAAATTCATCCTTCGAACTACCGCTTAGTTGTTTTTAAAGACATGTCTGACGAATCAATGACACTTACTAAGTCTTGCATTGAATCTAAAGAAACAATCATGTTGGATGGCGTAGAATACCCAGTTGCGAAATTGGAGATCTCTTCTTCATCTCATCCTTTCTACACAGGTAAGATTAAATTAGTTGATACTGCTGGTCGCGTTGATAAATTCCGCAACCGCTATAAAGGTCATCAAGGGAAAATCAATATGTGATTTATTCCCAACAAATCATTTAGAAAGCCTTCCAAATTGGAGGGCTTTTTTATTTTTGTGATTATGAATATTATCCTTTTCGATGATTCTCGCCGAAATCATCTTCTCCCATTAACTTATACCAGACCCATTGCCGATTTACGAATTGGCATTCTCACCATTAAAGAGAAATGGGAAAAGCATGCCATGGGAAGTGTTTCATTTCTGAGTCAGGAATATCTTAAAACCAAATTCCCAACGCGACGCTTTGCTGAAAACTACCTGATTGCTGGCTCTATAATTCCAGAGGTAAATTTCATAAAAGCAATCAGAGAACTGACAAAAGGACAAGCGCTTATTCAACAGGGGGAATTATTAGCTGCTTGCGATTCCGAAAACAGTTTATCAATCGAACCTGCTCGTTACAATTGCATTGAATACCCATTTCCCTTATTCCGAATAAACCATCTCTGGGATATTTTCTCATTGAATGCTCGTGCATTGGAAGAGGATTTTGATTTAATCACATCTGGTCGAAAATCAGCAGAAATAGACCCATCCAATACCATTATTGGCAATCGTTTTTTCGCAGAAGAAGGCGCTACTGCTTTGTGTTCTGTTTTCAATACTACTTCAGGCCCAATTTATTTAGGAAAAAACAGTGAGGTTTGGGAAGGCAGTTTAATTCGTGGGGCTTTTGCACTTTGCGAAGAAAGCGCCGTTAAACTTGGCGCAAAAATTTATGGTGCGACAACTGTTGGTCCGCATTCGCGTGTTGGAGGAGAAATTAACAACAGTGTCATTCAAGGATATTCAAACAAAGGACATGATGGCTTTTTAGGAAATTCCGTTATTGGTGAGTGGTGTAACTTAGGCGCCGATTCGAACAATTCAAACCTGAAAAACAATTACGCCCATGTGAAACTTTGGAATTATGCCGAAGGACGCATGGTTTCGACAGGCCTTCAATTCTGTGGATTAATTATGGGCGACCATAGCAAATGTGGCATCAATACTATGTTCAACACTGGAACAGTTGTGGGTGTGAGTGCGAACATTTTTGGTGCAGGATTTCCAAAGAATCACATTCCTTCTTTCAGCTGGGGCGGCGCTCAGGGAATTTCGGAATACAATTTCGAAAAAGCCGCAGAAACAGCTACCCTCGTAATGGAAAGGCGACATAAAACATTCGACCAAATTGAATCTCAGATTTTGGCGGAGGTTTTTGAATTGACACGTCCATTTAGGCAGTCGTAATTCCTAAAAAACGCCATTTTCTTTGATGGCACATGGCTTGACTTAATCGGGTTTCTGATTGAAATGCACAACTCTTGTCGGCTTGCTGACTAAATGTCATTGAATTTTATTATGAACGAACATACTCCTTTTGAAAATTTCCGCTTTTCCAATATGATTGACGACGATTCGGAATTTATTCCACTCTTGTCGAGCGAAGATGAAGAGCAAATGAATACGGAAGAAATTCCGAGTGAAGTATCCATTTTACCCTTACGAAACACGGTTTTGTTTCCAGGAGTTGTGATTCCAATTACTGTTGGGCGCGATAAATCAATCAAGCTCATTAAAGATGCTTACAAATCCGATAAAAT
>JBIPLZ010000169.1:0-5366 GCA_044369395.1 Flavobacteriales bacterium
AGAAAAATAATAGGAAGTTCTTGATTTTCAAGACGTATGCTCTCGCAAACAGCAAAGCCATCTAGAAGCGGAAGCATTACATCTAAAATTGCCAAATTGTAATGAGCCTGCCTTGTTTTTTCCAATGCTGCTTTCCCATCAACTACAGAGTCAACATGATACCCCTCAAGCTCAAGATTCAACTCAATGAGTTCTCTCAAACTTTCTTCGTCCTCTGCCAATAAAATTCGATAAGCCATTCTACAAAGTAACAGGAATCCTTATCAAATTACAATTCGTCATTCATTTGTATCAAATCTAAATGATTAAATTCGCTCATTAATTAAAAGATAGACCCTATTCAGTTCATTTATGATTTCGAGATATTTAAATTTCAAAATGAAATACCTGCTTCTTATTTCTTGCTCAATCCTACTTTCCTCTTTCATACATGCTCAACGAAATTGTGGTACAATGGAAGCTTATTCGAGTGCTCTTCAAATGAATCCTGAATTGGCTTCAAAAAGAGAGAATATCGAAGGGCAAATTCGTCAATGGGTTGCAACTCAAAGCAACTCAACCCGATCGGTTATTACAATTCCTGTTGTTGTGCATGTTATCTACAATACTTCGGAACAAAACATTTCGGATGCTCAAGTTCAATCTCAAATTGATGTATTGAATGAAGATTATGCACGTCTAAATGCAGACGCATCTCAAACTCCAGCCATGTTCAATAACGTTGTTGCCAATTGCGAAATCCAATTTTGTTTAGCTAAAACTGATCCCTTTAATCAAGCAACATCGGGTATTACCCGCACACAAACTTCGGCTTCTTCATTTTCCATTGGAAGCTCAATGAAATATGCAGCAACTGGCGGTGTTAATGCATGGCCATCTAGTAAATATTTAAATATCTGGGTCTGTAATATGGCCAATCAAGTCATTGGATTTGCCACTTTACCAGGCACAACTATTCCCGCTGAAGATGGTGTTGTAATTATGTACAAACATTTTGGTAGAACTGGCACTGTTCAGACTCCTTACCATAAAGGCAGAACTGCCACACATGAGGTGGGACATTGGTTAAATCTTTTACATATTTGGGGCGATGACGATGGTAGTTCAAACAATTGCCTTGGTTCTGACCAAGTGGACGATACTCCAAATCAAGCAAGTTATTATTTCGGTTGTCCTTCATCACCTTCTATTTCTTGCACAAACACAGGAGATATGTTTATGAATTTCATGGATTACACTGACGATGCTTGCATGAATGCATTTACAGTTGGACAAAAAAATCGCATGTTAGCCACATTAAATAGCTTCCGTTATTCCATTCAAAGCTCATTGGCTTGTCAACCGCCAATCATCCAACAAGTGTGCGACACGCTTAATAATATAGTGGGTGGTGATGGATTAAATTATTATTTATCGAACGAAATCGTTGCCGGCGAAACAGGGTATTTTACTGGAACAAACTCTACTGGAAATATAGCTTATGCCGATTTTCATTCTGTTGCAGAACCAAGCACAATCGAGAAAATACAAATTGATTTTGCGTATGCATATTCTGAATCAGGTTCGAGTAATTTAACCATTGGAATTTGGGATAATGATGGAATAATTCCAGCCGGAAGTCCGGGTACTTTGCTTATGGAAGCAAGTTTGCCTTTTTCACAAATTAATTTGGATATCGATAACTTCACGAGTTCAGAGGTTTTGTTCCCATCTTCTTTATTATTAGATGGTGGCTTTTATGTAGGTTTTAAAAATCCCGAAAATTCTTCCGATACCATTGCTGTTTATTCGAACCAGATTGACAAAATCAATATCAGTACTGCCTGGTTTCAAGATTCAATTCAACAATGGGCAGAATTTAGCAGTCCATCAACATTCAACTCACCTATTTCATTAGCAATTCGCCCAATAATTTGCGGAACTGTTGGTATTCAAGAATATAATCAAAATTCATTGCAGATTTATCCAAATCCTACACATGATTTCGTTCGCATTGATTTTCTAACTTCTGAAAAAAGTCATGCGTGGCAAGTGATTTCTATGGATGGTAAGAAGGTGATTTCTGGAATTACATCAGGTTCTCATTTAGAACTCAATTGTTCTGAGTTAGCTCAAGGGATTTATATTTTCCAAGAGATTCGAAATGGGAAATTAATTGCACATCGAATTGCAATAATGCGATAAGCAATAACTTTTTGCTTTGTTGCTTGTTGTAAGTTTGCCAAATCAATATATGGAAATCAATCCACTCATAGAAGCTGTTGCAGATAAGGAACTGCACAGAATAGCGAATAAAGTCTTTAACCAAGAACGGATACTTTCATCCGAAGGTATTTACCTTTTTGAACATGGAGAATTAGGTTTTTTAGGGATTTTAGCAAATTATATCCGTGAGAAACGTCATGGAAATTTCACTTTTTTTAATCGTAATTTTCATATTGAACCAACAAACATCTGTGTGTTCGATTGTAAATTCTGCTCTTATTCACGTTTGTTAAAACAGAAAGAGGAAGGTTGGGAATTATCGGAAGAGGAGATTCTTGAGAAAGTACGGAGCTATGATGGACTTCCAATAACTGAAGTTCATATAGTTGGAGGTGTTCATCCCAAAATGGGGCTTCACTATTTTGCAAGTCTCATTCAAAAAATAAAGGCCATTCGACCTGAAATACATGTAAAAGCATTTACGGCTGTTGAGCTTGATTATATGTGCAGAAAAGCGAAAATGTCTTATGCTGAAGGCCTTCAAATTTTAAAAGACCATGGTCAGGATTCGCTTCCTGGTGGAGGAGCTGAGATTTTTGATGAAGCTCTGAGAGCAGAAATTGCTGGCGACAAATGCACCGCTTCTGAATGGTTAGAAATTCACGAAACTGCTCATAAGCTTGGAATGCCTTCCAATGCTACCATGCTTTATGGTCATAAAGAAACGTTTGCGCACCGCATCGATCATATGGAGCGTTTGCGTCAATTGCAAGATCGGACTGGCGGTTTTAATACGTTTATTCCACTCAAATTTCGAAATAAAGGCAATCAAATGAGTTATATCTCGGAGGTGTCTGTGATTGAAGATTTGAGAAATTATGCCATATCGCGCATTTACATGGATAATTTCGGTCACATCAAAGCCTATTGGCCAATGATTGGACGAAATACCGCACAGCTCTCGCTCTCGTTTGGTGTTGATGATATTGACGGAACAATAGACGATTCAACTAAAATATATTCAATGGCGGGATCTGAAGAGCAAAGTCCAAGTCTAACGACTCCTCAACTTATTGATATGATTAGTGCCGTTGGTAAAATACCCATCGAACGCGATACATTATACAATGTAATTCGAGATTATTCAACCCATCCAATCCTCACAGAAGAAATCTGAACATGATTCAATCTACAATCAATTCCAATTCTTATTCAATCGAGTTTCATCACGAAGGTAAAAACGGAACCATTAACGGAAATGAGTTTGCATGGGATTTACTTCCTATTTCTGCAAATAGATTCAATATTCTGTTTAACAATAAATCTTTTAATGTAATTATTGAGTCTCGTGAAATTGATACAAATACACTTATCATTCGGATTAACGGAAAGAAGCTTCACATCAATACCAAAGATAAAATGACACTTTTATTGGAGTCGATGGGATTGAATGCAGCGGTTTCCACGAAAGTAAACGAAGTGAAAGCGCCAATGCCAGGCTTGGTTCTTCGGGCTTTAGTATCCGAAGGAGACGAAGTGAAAAAAGGAGATAGTTTACTTGTTTTGGAAGCAATGAAAATGGAGAATGTTATAAAGTCCCCTTCAGACGCAGTAATCTCGAAAATCTCCGTAAAACAAGGTCAAGCTGTTGAGAAGAATCAGGTATTGATTCAATTTAACTAACTCGTTTTATTACCATTCGGTGCGAAACTGCTTTAAAAAACGCATGTCGTTTTGAGAAAATAGACGTAAATCTTTTACTTGGTATTTCAAGATGGCGATTCGCTCGATTCCCATCCCAAAAGCAAATCCAGTGTATTTCTCATCGTCAATGCCACAGTTTTTCATCACATTGGGATGAACCATACCACATCCTAAAATTTCTACCCAACCGGTGTATTTACAAATATTGCATCCGGATCCTTTGCAAACTGTACACGAAATATCCATTTCTGCAGATGGCTCTGTGAATGGAAAGTAGGAGGGACGAAGACGTATTTTGGTGTCTTCCCCAAAAAGTTCTCTCGAAAAAGTAAGTAATGTCTGTTTTAAATCGGCAAACGATACATTTTCATCAACATACAAACCTTCAACCTGATGAAAGAAACAATGTGCACGAGCCGATATTGCTTCATTTCTATAAACACGACCGGGCATTAATAAACGTAATGGTGGATTTTTGCTTTCCATCATCCGAATTTGAACAGAAGAAGTATGCGTTCGCAATGCCATGTCAGGATTTTTCTCAATGAAAAAAGTATCCTGCATATCGCGGGCTGGATGCTCTTCAGGGAAATTTAAGGCAGAAAAAATATGCCAATCGTCTTCAATTTCGGGTCCTTCAGCAATTGAAAATCCGAGACGCGAAAAAATGGAATTTATTTCATTCGCAACGACCGAAAGTGGATGTCGACTTCCTTTAGGCATCGTCCAACCTGGAGCTGAATAATCAAATAATCCGTCTTTCCCTTTTTCACTTTCTTTATTGAATATTTCCGAACCTGCATTCCATTTCTGTTCAGCAAATTGTTTGAGTTCGTTCAATAATTTTCCAACATCCTTTCTATCTTCAGGAGCCACTTCCTTGAAACGATCAAACAATGAAGGTATAACTCCTTTTTTGCTTATGTATTGAATACGATATCGCTCAACATCTTCAGCATTTTGGAAACTATTTTGTTCAATTTCAGATTTTAATCGGGCAATATCTTCGGTCAAAGTCATACGTTATTTTTCGCTGGCAAATATAATCATTCTCTTCGCAGGCAATTACGAAACTAAACAAAGCTTAATGCGTTACGATAATATTGCATAACTCTAAAGAATTTTTCTATTTTTGGACTCAATAAATTTCAACCAATGACAACAATGATTCGTTCAGCACTATTTTTTGCATGTTTGCTTTTGTTATCTGTAGGTATTTCATGTAAAAAAGAAGACACGACCTGTATAGCTAAAATCATTGTCATTCGTCCTAATGGCAACACTGTTTCGGGTGCTCAGGTAACGCTAACCTCTAATTTTGGCTTATCTTCCGATAATGATTTAGCAGATTATTTGCCTGCAAAACAACTCACCGATGGAAATGGGGAAGCGACATTTGAATTTAAATATCCAAGTATCTTAGATATTGAAGTGACTCAAATTTCCTATGGTTCAGG
>JBIPLZ010000170.1:0-5358 GCA_044369395.1 Flavobacteriales bacterium
TCCAATTTACACAGCAGTTCTTTTAGCAACAAGCTTGAGTTCATGCGATCAGAAAACAGACGGAAAAGTAACGTCCGATATGGTGAATAATTCAGCCACAGCATCTGGCGAAGAAAACATTCCCGTATCGGCAATAAAATTTGATCAAGACACATTTAATTTCGGCACAGTGATGGAAGGTGAGCGCGTATCACATGCGTTTACGTTTACCAATACAGGAAAAAATGCCTTGGTTATTTCGAAAGCCATTGGAAGTTGCGGATGTACAGTTCCAGAATGGCCTAAGGAACCCATTGCACCTGGCGCAAAGGGTAAAATTGATGTTGTATTTAACAGCGAACGACGTGTAGGAAAAGCAAGTAAAGATGTTACTGTTTATGCCAATACAGAACCAGCTACATCCAAAGTAACATTGAAAGGATTTGTAAAAGCGGATCCTTCTGAAGAATAATACATCATAATTTTAAAAATATGAATAATGCAATTCTCCTTATGGGAGCTCCAGGTCAAAGTGGATTAGGTCAGATGCTACCAATCATTTTAATGATTCCAGTGTTTTACTTCTTCTTTATTCGCCCCCAAATGAAAAAGGCAAAAGAAGCGAAAGTGTTCCGCGAAGGATTAAAAAAAGGAGATTCCGTTATTACTATTGGCGGTATCCATGGTAAGATTATAGAAATCAACGAAACAACATTTATTTTGGAGGCCGAAAGTGGTGCCAAATTTCGTGTGGAAAAGTCGGCTGTTTCTAATAGTCCACAAGATCAGCTTATTGCTGGTGTAAAATAAATAAAATGGCCCGGAGCAAATCATCTTCGGTGCTTCGTACTTCACTCAGTCGCCGTAAAGTAACTGTTTTTGGAATTTGCTTGTTGCTAGCCTCCCTATTTTGGGTATTGCTTGCATGTAACGATCATTATTCTACCAAAATACGTGCTTCCGTTTCCTACATCAATATGCCTGAAAACAGGATGTTGATTGAGAAGTTACCCCAAACTGCCGAAATGCTCGTGAATGGTAGCGGTTACGATTTGATAGCGTATATTATACAACCCAATCTGGCCAATATTATCATTGATGGGCGTTACATTGGTGTGAACGCTGCATCTAAAACAGGACAGGCGTTTGTAACTACTGCCTCGAGCATTGACTTTTTCAATAGGGAGCACTTTGATATCAAAGCGCTGAACATACTACCCGACACCATTTTCTTTTCATTCTTCGAACGTGGATTAAAAAAAGTACCGGTGCATCTCAATCGCTATTTAACTTTTGATCGGCAATTTAGCTTGAGCGATAGTATCACTCTTAATCCTGATAGCATTTTAATTTCAGGTCCATTTGCAAGCCTCGATTCGATTAAACGCATAGAAACAGAATCACTCATTTTAAATGGACTCAAAACATCAGGGGATTATTCTGTAAAAATTAAAAAGTCGAGTAATCTGATCACCTATGCTCCATTGGAAGTTGGCGTTCATTTGGAAGTTGATAAGTTTACTGAAGCCGAGTTAGAAGTTCCAATTTCTATCGAACATGTAACGCTAGGTGACAGTTTGGAAATTTTTCCCAAACAAGTAAAAATCACCTATTTGGTATCTCTTCGCAATTACAATAAAGTAAATCCGAAACTATTTCGAATTTCGGCGGATGCGTTTGATATTCGTAATGCTAAAAATGCCAACCTACGTTTAAATGTAAAGCAATTTCCACCCTACGTTCAAAGTATTCGCATTGAACCCGAAACGGTAGAATTTATCATTCGAAAAAATAAATAGAAAGTGTCTTTAACGCGATTCTAATTGAATGAATCGATTTTGAATTTTAATAATTAGTAAATTCAACCATGAAATGTATCGGTCTAACAGGTGGAATTGGCAGCGGGAAGACAACTGTAGCGCGTATTTTTAGAATGTTGAATGTACCTGTTTACAATTCAGATGAAGCAGGTCGAAAAATAACAAACATAAATCCGTCGGTAAAAAGCGCCATTAAAGAAGAGTTTGGGCCTGATGTATTTGATCAAAACGATAACTTAATACGAGAAAAACTTTCGGCTATCGTATTCAACGATACATCAGCATTGGCGAAGTTGAATGCAATAATTCATCCCGCTGTTGCGCAAGATTTCAAAACATGGTGCGACAATCAATCGAGTCCGTATGTTATTAAAGAAACTGCTATTTTATTTGAACACGGATTAAATAAACATCTCGATGGAGTTATAGTAGTAGAAGCTCCCGATGAATTGAGAATAAAACGTGTGATGCATCGAAATGGAATAACGGAAGAGGCTGTAAGAAAACGCATCCAACAACAATTACCACAAGACGAATTGATTTCCCGAGCCGATTGGGTGATTCATAACAACGAAGAGCAATTACTTATTCCTCAGGTTTTAGCCGTTTACAGCCACATTACTGCTTGAATTACAAGAAGATAATTGAGTTATTGAAACTAATAATTGAATAGAATGCACATATTATCCTCTAAACAATTGCGTAAGGCTGATTTATTCACCATGGAATCGCGCAAAATTAGTTCAACCGAACTAATGGAACATGCTGCTACCATGTGCTTCGAATGGATCTTAAAACACATGCAATCGGATGCAAATTATGCAGTGCTTTGTGGCCCAGGAAATAATGGTGGTGATGGATGGGCAATCGCTCGTTACCTTTTAAATACAGGGAAAAAAGTACAAGTATTTGCTTTGGATGTTTCGGAGTTAAGTCATGACAATGCACTTAACAAAGAACGATTTCTTGCAGCTGGAGGCGAATTTAGCATTCTACATGAAAACTCTGCAGGTCAAATGCATGAGGCCAAAGTTATTATAGATGCTTTATTTGGAAGTGGATTAAACAGGCCCGTTGATAAAGAACTTGCGCAATTGTTTCGCAGCATCAATCATTTAAAAGCCATTCGCATATCAATTGATTCGCCAAGCGGTTTTTTCACAGATGGTCCAATGCCAGAAAAAGCGGAAGCTATGCATGCGCATCACACATTATGTTTTCATTCACCACGACTCCAATTTCTCTTTCCCGAATCGCAACGCTATGTTGGACAATGGCATGTTTTGAATATTGGATTATTGGAACCCGAAACTGCCGATTTTGTGGACAATTCCTTTTCCAATTTCCATTACACCCTATTGCCCGACTTGAAAGAAGTTCTTTTAAAACCAAGTCAGTTTGCTCACAAGGGCAACAATGGTCATGCGCTTATTATTGGCGGTTCGCATGGAAAAACGGGTGCTGTTGTTATGGCAACTAAAGCGTGTATTCGAAGTGGTGTTGGCTTGTGTAGCAGTTATATTCCCTCCGAATCGTATAGCATTTTACAAACCAGCGTTCCTGAAGCTATGCTGTTCACATCCGAAGAAATAGGACATTTAAGCGGAAGCTTCAACCCCGAACCATTCGGAGCAATTGGATTTGGCCCTGGAACAGGAATGCATGATGACACCGTTCGCCTATTTAAAAACCTCCTCCAAAACACCTCCGATTCATTGGTCATTGATGCCGATGGACTGAATATGTTGGCTGAGAATAAAACCTGGCTTTCGTTTATTCCCAATAATTCGATACTAACTCCTCATCCTGGCGAACTCGACAGACTTACACAAAAAGCCAATTCTGGTCACGAACGTCTTGAGAATGCCTGTGAGTTAAGTCGTAAATCGGGATCAATTGTGATTTTAAAAGGCGCATTTTCGGCAATTTGTAGTCCTTCGGGCGAAGTTCATTTTAATAGTACTGGAAATGCAGGAATGGCCAAAGGAGGAAGTGGTGATATTTTAACTGGTCTTCTAACTGGCTTGCTAGCCCGAGGTATTCCGGCTATTCATGCTGCACGAATGGGTGTATTTATTCATGGACTTGCTGGAGATATCGCATCGCAAAAAAGAGGTTTTATTGCGATGCATGCTGGCGATATTCTCGATTCACTTTCAGATGCTTGGTTAAGTATTTATAACGATTTAGAAAATTAAGTAAAGACATTGATTCCGATTGAATTTAAACTGCGATTTTTGTATAAAGATTAAGTATAAATTGTAAAATGATGAATCGGTGTTTCGTTTGGATTTTTCTATTAAGTGGGCTTTTTTCACAGTCAAACATTTTTGCCCAAGAACAAGATTATGAATCCTTGAGTTCGGAAATCGAATCCAGTTTTCATTTTCAAACGGGCGATGTAATTATAAAAAAAGACTTTGCTCATTGTCAGTTACCTTCGAGTTATCAATTTCTCGATTCAATTCAAACTCGCGAAATGTTGATTAATTTTTGGGCAGAATCTGAAAATAGCGCGCATCATTTGGGACTTATTTCCAATAAATCGACCTCCGTTTTTGCACCTAAGGCATTGGTCTTTACGGTCGATTATATTGATGATGGACATGTTTCCGAAAACAAACAAAATGATTTAAATGAACAAACATTATTCGAACACCTCAAACGCTCAATCGATAGTAGCAATGTAAATCGAAAGCAGGCTGAACTTGAATTCATTCAGATTAGCAATTGGGCAATGGCGCCAGTCTACAATGCTGAAAAACATACACTTTATTGGATAGAGGAAATTGAAATTGGAGAAAGCCGCGAAAAAAGACTGAGTGCAAACGCTTGTATTTTGGGACGTGCCGGCTATATCCGATTATCATCCATTGTACTTTTTTCAGAACTTAAACAATTACTAATTGAGTTCCCGGAATTATCGAATAGCATTGAGTTTTACAAAAACCAAGAATATGGTGCTTTTACAAATACTGAAAAACTTGCACATATTGATTTAGATGCATTGATTTTAGGGTACTCCCTACCCGATCAGCAATTCGGGAAAGGCAATTTTTTAATGCTCGCATTTTCCATCATGCTTTTCATTGGTTTAGCATTTTGGTTTATGAATCGTAAAAAATAGAATTTAATTTATACTAGAAATTACCTAAGTGATTAGAAAAAACAGCTTTAAAAAAATCGCGGGATTTTTATTTTCAACTGTATTGCAACTCAGCGTAAATGCGCAAGAAGCAGATGAATCGATTCGTGATTCGGTATTTCTTAAAAACGGAAACATCATTTCAGGAACTATATTAAATCCTGGTTCGGAGAATAGTATTCAAATTCGCACGGGAGGAAGTTCTGTATTGTATGTTTCTCAAAATCAGATCGAACGGATTGCCATTCATACGAAAGCTCCTTTGTATTCTAAAAATTCAGTGAATTCGAATTCTGGATTTGAGAGTTTAGATGATGACCAGTATTTCCTTTCTGTTTGGGGAGGATTAGCTGCTCCGGTTGGTACTTTTGCAAGTGTAAATCAGCAATATTCTGGTTTTGCAAAAGCGGGTTG
>JBIPLZ010000171.1:0-5342 GCA_044369395.1 Flavobacteriales bacterium
ATGCAACCGGAGGGGTGATTTCTATCACAACACGTGGTCCATCACAAGAAATCAATGGAGGTGTTGAGTATGTTCGCTCTGTGGATGGTTACGGTTACAACCTACTAGGTTTTAACTTAACTGGCCCCCTTGCTATGAAAACCTTAGCCGATGGAAAGAAAAAGCCAGTAATTGGTTTTTTCATCTCTTCCGAGTTTCTTAAAGAAGCTGATGGTGATCCATCTGCAGTTGGTATTACACAATTAAACAAAGATAAATTAGCTGAATTGGAGGAAAATCCATTGCGAATTGCACCTCTCGGAATTGGTCGCTTGCAAAATGCGTCTTTTGTGCGTGCTTCTGATTTTGAAAATGTTAAAAGAAAAGAAAATTCAAAAACCAGTCGCGCTTCTATTGCAGGTAAAATTGATTTTAAGGTAAACGAAACTTCAAACATTACTATAGGTGGAACTTTCGACTATGAATCATTTAATTCATTTAGCCTTGCTAACTCTATGTTTAACTCTGCAAACAATGGCAGAGGAATTAATCAAACAGTTCGTGGATATGCAAAATTCACTCAGCGATTAGGTGGTTCAGACCAACAAAATTCTGCTAACGTAATTAAAAATGTTTTTTATACGATTCAAGCAGATTATACAAGAACAAATGGCCGTTCTTACAATGAAAACCATAAAGATAATTTATTCGATTATGGCTATGTTGGTAAGTTTAAAACATACAGAATTGCTGATTATGGTTTTGGCTTAGATACAGTGAATGGTGTTATTTTGGGTGGAATTCTTCAAACGGGCTTCAGAGATACATTATTCTCATTTGAACCAGGAACTCAAAATCCAATCACTACAAACTATACATCTCAGTATTACAATTTAGCTGGTGGCGTAAAAGATGGTTTCTATGAAAATTTCACTCAGGTTCAACAAGGAAAAGGTTTGCTAAATGGAGATCTTCCAGATCAAGTATACTCTATGTACAATGCTCCAGGAACTACCTTCAATGGTAATTCTAAATCTCAATCAGAACAATTCCGTATTGTAGGTAGCGCTTCTGCCGATATCAAAGGTCACGAAATTGGTTTTGGTTTTGAATATGAACAACGAACAGACAGAGGATATTCTATTGGTCCTGTAGGTCTTTGGTCTATTATGCGTCAGTTAGCGAATCGTCATATTGACCAACTCGATTTATCGAATCCAATTCCTGTTTATAATGAAAACGGAGTTTTCCAAGATATAATTAATTACAATCGCCTTGTAAACACAGATAATCAATCATTTTTCGACAAAAATCTTCGTGAGTCTCTTGGCTTAGCGGCAAATGGAACCGATTGGATTGATGTTGACAATTTGGATCCTTCCCAATATTCATTGAATATGTTTAGTGCAGATGAGCTTCTTAACGGAGGAGGAAATTCTCAATTGGTTGCTTATAACGGTTATGATGCTTATGGAAATATTGTAAAAGGTCGTCGTTCACTCGATAATTTCTTTAACGATAAAGATGAATTTGGAAATTACAAACGTGAAATTGGAGCATTCACTCCGATATACATGGCTTCTTACATCCAAGATAAGTTTTCATTTAAAGATTTGATTTTCAATATCGGTGTTCGTGTTGACCGTTTCGATGCAAATCAAAGTGTTGCAAAAGATCTATATTCATTATACGAGACTCGTAAAGCTGGAGAATTTAATTACAACGACGATTATACAAGACCATCAAACATAGGCGACGATTTTGTAGTGTATGTGCGTGATATTAATAATACAGACTTAAGCAATACAGATAATATTATTGGTTACCGTGATGGGAAACGTTGGTACAATAAAACTGGATTAGAGGTTTCCGATCCTATTGTAATTGCACAAGCATCTTCAACTGGTCGTGCAACTCCGGCTCTTCTTGACCCTTCTAAGCAAGTGGTATCTTCTTCAGCTTTTAAAGATTATAAGCCACAAACAAACTTCTTACCTCGTATTGCATTCCAATTCCCAATTTCGGATGTTGCTCAGTTCTTTGCTCACTATGATGTGCTAACTCAACGTCCAACTTCAGGAATTCGTATCGATCCATTGGATTACCTATTCCTTGCAAATACAACAGGAAGTACTATCAACAATCCAGATTTGAAACCGCAACGTACTATCGATTATGAAGTTGGATACAAGCAAGCCTTGAATCAGAGTTCAGCTCTTACTATTAGTGCTTTCTACCGTGAAATGCGAAATCTAATTCAAGTAATACCTGTGAATTATGCGTATCCGGTAAACTACACAACATTTGGTAATATCGATTTTGGAACGGTTAAAGGTTTATCTGTTGCATATGATTTACGTAGAACAGGGAATGTTCGTTTAACTGCGAATTATACTTTACAATTTGCTGATGGAACAGGTTCTAGTTCTACTACCGGTGTCAACTTGATTAATTCAGGACAACCTAACTTACGTACAGCAATTCCTTTGGATTTCGATACACGTCATCAAATTCAAACCACATTTGATTTCCGTTATGATGAAGGGAAATTGTATAATGGACCACGTATGTTTGGTAAGAACATTCTTGAAAATACAGGTTTAAATGTTGTAATGATTGCTAATTCCGGTACTCCTTACACACGTTCTTCATTTTACTATGCAGAAGCTCAAGGAACTGGTGTGCCAATCTTGAAAGGAACGGTGAATGGATCTAGACTTCCATTTCAATCTCGTATCAATGTGCGTTTAGACAAATCTTTCGCACTTCACTATGGTAAGAAGAACGGAGAAGATGAACGCAAATCTGCTGAATTACAAGTGTATTGTTTAGTTCAAAACATCTTTAATCAACAAAATATTATTGGTGTGTACCGTGCAACAGGAAATCCTTCGGATGATGGCTTTTTATCCGCAGCAACTTCGCAAAGTCAAATTGCGAATCAGGTAGATCCTATTTCATTTGCTGATCTTTATACAGTTCGTGCTAACAATCCGAATAATTTCGCTCGTCCGCGAGTTATCCGAATCGGAGCTATTCTTAATTTCTGATGATAATAAAATCGAATCCCATGAATTCGCGCATACTTTATACTCTTATTTTTCTCCTAGGGCAAACAGTTTTTGTTCATGCTCGCAATATTCCTAAACCAAAATCTGGAAAAGCTTCAACAGCATCTCCTAAAAGTATCTCTGCGGCTTGTGCTCCAGGATCAGGAAGGACAGATCTTGATTTAAATAACGTTCGTGCTACCATTTTCACTTCTGGTGATATGTGGTGGGATTTGAACAATAACCCAAAATATGAAATCCCGAAAGGAACTGGTAAGCACTCCATGTTTGCAGGTTCTCTGTGGATTGGTGGTTTAGATAATGGAGGAAACTTAAAAGCTGCCGCAATGACATATCGTTCTGGTGGTAATGATTTTTGGCCAGGTCCTTTAACCATTGAAGGAGCATCTACTGAATCGGCTGTATGTCTTGCATACGATAAACATTTCAAAATTACTCGTCAGGAAGTGGAGGAATTTTATTTAGGTTCTGCTGCAACTGAAGCAATTAGTTCTTGGCCAGGAAATGGTATTGACGACGGAGCTTTCCCTGGTTATGCATCTGAAATTGCCCCTTTCGTAGATGGTAACTCTAATGGTTATTACGAACCGGATTTGCGCGATGACAATGGATTCGCAACGGAATACCCTGCATATGATATTACGGGTGACTTAGGTTGTCAAGCACGAGTATTTGGTGACCAAACTCTTTGGTGGGTTTTCAATGATAATGGTAATATCCATGGTGAAACAGGAGGATTTCCTCTTGGATTAGAAATTCGTGCTCAGGCTTTTGCTTTTGCGTCGAATAACGCATTGAATAACATGACTTTTTATAATTACGAAATCATCAATCGTTCAACGTTCTCTGTTAATGAAACATATTTCGGTGTTTGGTCCGATCCCGATTTGGGAGGATATGCAGATGATTATGCTGGATGTGATGTAGGTCGTGGTCTTGGATACGTTTACAATGGTGATGAAGATGATGGTGGGCAATTTGGTTATGGTCAAAATCCTCCAGCTGTTGGTGTTGACTTTTTTGAAGGACCTTTTGCAGATCCAAACAACATAGACGATTCTGGTGATCCATGCGTTAATGCACGTGCAATTAATGGATTAGGATATGGAGATAGTATAGTAGATAACGAACGTATTGGTATGGCTCGTTTTATTTATTACACTTCCACTGGACCAAGCTATGCGAATGACCCCGACAACGGTCAGCATATTTATAACTACCTACGTGGTATTTGGAAAGATGGAACTCCAATGATATATGGTGGTAATGGTTATGGTGCTGGTACAAACTATAGTTACATGTTCCCTGGAACTTCCGATCCTCGCGGTTATGGTTATATGATTACAGGTGCTTCACAAACCTGCGTTCCAGAAGATCAACCCCTTGGCAATTGGTCTATCGATCAATTCGGATCTGTGCCTCCTTCGGATTTCCGTATTCTTCAATCGGCTGGTCCATTCACACTTCAATCTGGCGGTTTCAATAAAGTGACGATGGGTGTTGTTTGGGGTCGTGCTTCTTCTGGTGGTCGTTTGGCTTCCGTTGAAATTGTTCGTCGTGTAGATGATGATGCTCAAGCATTATTCGATAATTGCTTCTCTATTATTAATGGTCCAGATGCTCCTCAAACAAAGGTTGTTGAATTGGATAAAGAACTTATTCTTTTGTTTGAAAATACCGATAACGCAAAAGTTGAGTACTATCAAGATCAAACAAGCATTCCAGGTTTTGGAGATGTTACATATTCATTTCAAGGTTACCAAATCTATCAACTGAAAGATTTATCTGTAACTGTGCCTGATTTAAAAGATGTTAATCGCGCTCGCTTAGTTGCACAAGTAGATTTAAAAGATTCTATTACTCAAGTAATCAATAGAACATTCGACCTTAATTTAAATGAAAGCATTCCTACATTGGAAGCGAATGGTGAAAATCAAGGTTTGAAAAACAGTTTCAAAGTAACAACTGACCTTTTTGCTGTTGGAG
Organism: Flavobacteriales bacterium; assembly: GCA_044369395.1. Taxonomy (GTDB): domain Bacteria; phylum Bacteroidota; class Bacteroidia; order M30B66; family M30B66; genus CALQRR01. Next base: position 5,037 of record JBIPLZ010000171.1, read on the forward strand.
ATAATCGTCTTGTAAATCATAAAAAGTACTATTACATGGTTCTTTCTTATGCTACTGCTGATATCATTAACAATACTGAATTCGGACAGAGTTACCTAGCAGGAAGAAGAACGTTTGGAACTTCCTCGATTCAAATTTACACGGGAATTCCGCACATCAATTCTCCACAATTTGGTGGCACTGAAATTCAAGCTGCATATGGGGATCAACCATCATTAACACGTATCGAAGGTTGGGGTAACGGTGGAAATTTTGTTGACCTAACAGAGCAATCTGTAACAGAAATATTAGCAGAACCTTTCTGGG
>JBIPLZ010000172.1:0-5323 GCA_044369395.1 Flavobacteriales bacterium
GGGAAAAGGGAGCAATGCACGTCGTTTAATTGCTTATTTCAAAGAAAACCCGAGCGTAAAAATCTCAGCATTGGTAAGTAATAAACCTCGTCGGGGTTTTTTGGATATTTCATACGACCATCGCATCAACCTTGAAATAATAAAAGGCCCTGAACTGAGCGATGCAAAGTGGATCAATCACCTTAAACTCACGTATCGACCCGACTTGATTGTTCTGACCGGCTACATGCAGTTAATTCCCAACGAATTCATTCAAGCGTTCCCCAATAAAATCATCAATATTCATCCTTCACTCCTACCCCAATTTGGTGGAAAAGGGATGTATGGAAATCATGTGCACGAAGCTGTTTTAAATGCGAAAATGCAAGAAAGTGGAATTAGCATCCATCTGGTGAATGAAGAATACGATCAAGGTAAAATCGTATTTCAAAAAAGTTGTCCGGTTAATCATGACGATACAATTGAGACGCTTTCGTCAAGAATACATGAACTTGAGTACGAGTTTTTACCCCAAGTAATTGAGCAGTTTCTAAACGGAACAATTGGTTAATCTCTGTATTATTCAAGCGCTATGCAAATCGAACTTTATACCGATGGATCTTCGCGAGGTAATCCTGGTCCAGGTGGTTATGGATTAATATTACGAGCAGGGCCGCATTACAAAGAAATGAATGAAGGCTACCGATTAACCACGAATAATCGCATGGAATTGCTAAGCGTCATTGTTGGACTGGAATCATTGAAAAATCCGGGAAGCCACGTAACCGTTTTCTCAGATTCTAAATACGTGATTGACTCCATTACCAAAGGATGGGTTTTTGGCTGGGTAAAAAAAGGGTTTGCTGGAAAAAAGAATAAAGATCTTTGGCAACGATTCCTGCGTATATATCCCAAACACAACGTGAAATTTATTTGGGTAAAAGGCCACAACGCCCATCCAGAAAATGAACGTTGTGACGTTTTAGCTGTGAGCGCAGCAACAGGAAAACTCTTGCTGATTGACGAAGGTTACGAATCGGGATTGGCAAGTTGATTACTGCCCTCCGGATAAAATGCGAATGAGGTTGCTGTCTTTTTCTGCGGCAAAAATGGATTCAAGCATTGATTCGATTTGCGCAAGACTCGCTACTAAATTTGCTTTTTCTTTTAGCTTTTCAGTTTTCACCGACTCACTTGCACTAAGGCCTTCAGGTGATGCTATTTCAGCATTTAACTGTTCAAGTTTCATCGAATATTCCATTTGATATTCTGCAATCACTTGAATTCCTGCCAAACGCAACCACCATTCATCTTCATTACGTGACATGTTTTCGAAGGTTGAAAGAGCAGACGATTTAATAGCTTCGTCTTGCGACAATGCATATTTCCCCATCGTCTGGATAAACAAATATTTTTCGTTCGGGTTGGTAATTTTCGCATACGCATTTTTCATAAACTCAAATTTACCTGCTACAGCCGAGTTCGCATAAATAGCAGCAATGGATGAAAGCATGCTACCTTTTGCAGTTTTTTCGATGGAAGCAATGGCCGTTTGTGTTTTCTCTGGACTTGCTGCATACATACCCCTCAAAGCTGTTCCTTGAACCAATGCAGAACTATCTTTCAAAGCACCTTCAAAAATCGAAAAATCCTCATCGCTATTGTGAGTATTTGCAGCTAATTTATCAAATGCTGCAGCCCTAACAGATGACTTTGAATCATTTTTTGCCAACTGAATAAGCAACGGTTTGAAATCGCTAAAATTTTGGGTGATAATCTCATCCAAACCACTTAGCGCATACAAACGAATGTTCCAAAATGGATCACGCAAGGCGCTTTTTAATACTTCGCTCATTCCCGGTTCTGATTTATGATCGAGCAAAACATCTAGTGCAATAAAGCGATCTAAGTATGTTTTTCCTTTGTAAAAAAGTAGCTGAGCTTCCTCCGTTGTTAACTGTTGATCAAGTTTTCCTAAAAGTTGATGCTCCGCATCCAACACCAATAAATCAGGTTTTGTAGCCGCTGGAATGCGGAAGGTTTGTTGTAAACTATCGAGAACAATTCGCAAACGACGTGTAACACCTTTCTCATAAATATCAATATCTAAAGGAAGTTTGTATTGTGGAGCCGATTCCAGATCATGGGTTTGTTCAATTGTTACAATACTTTCTTTGTTTGTTTCATCCCACGAAATATTCGCACTTAAAATGGGATGTCCTTTGTCGAGATACCATTCATTGAAAAACCAATTCAAATCTTCTCCACTCACTTTTTCGAATGCAAGGCGAAGCTGATGAAATTCGGCTGCTTGGAATTTGTTTTCAGTTAGATAGGTTTTGAGTCCTTCGAAAAATGCTTCATCGCCCAAATATTTTCGCAGCATGTGCAATATCAATCCGCCTTTTTGGTAGGTATGGCGATCGAACATATCTTCCCGAGTTTCATAGTCGAAACGAACCAAATTGACTTTTTTTCGAAAAGACTCTTCGAGATACGTACTAAAATCTTCTTGCAAATGCTGATCTGCTTCGTCGCGCCCATATTTAAACTCCCGCCATAAATATTCACCATAAGTGGCAAAAGATTCGTTAAGGGTCAAATTCGCCCAAGATTCGCAGGTTACTAAATCGCCAAACCAATGGTGGAAAAGTTCATGCGAAACAACATCTTCATAATTTCCATCGAGCATTTCGGATGGTGTTTGTTGCAAAAATTCTCCGAAAAGCGTGGCAGATGTATTTTCCATAGCGCCCGAAACATAATCGCGAACCACCACTTGTGAATACTTAGGCCAAGGATAATCTACACCCAATCGAGTGGAGAAAAACTCTATCATTTCAGGTGTTTTCCCAAAAATATTTTTGGCATATGGTTCAAATTCTTTTTCTACATAATAATCGACGGGTATTTTGCGCCAGGTATCTTTCACCACAGCAAATTCACCAATGGCCATCATCGCTAAATAAGGAGCGTGTGGTTGATCCATTTTCCAAGTATCACTGCGTGTTCCATCTGCATTTTTCTTGCTTAATGTTTTTAATCCATTACTCAACGTGAGATATTTATCAGGAACTGTGATAGTAATTTCCTGCGTCATTTTCTCGTTGGGCTTATCAATGGTTGGAAACCAACATGAAGAGGATTCGGTTTCTCCTTGTGTCCAAATTTGGGTTGGCTTCTTCGGGTCTTCTTCCTTCGGATCAATGAAATACAATCCTTTTGCATCGGTGATTGCTTGACTTCCAGGCGTTTTGACACTGTCGGGATTTGCAACATATTGAATAAAAACACGGTAATTTTCGTTGCGAGTGTATTTTCTACCCAATGAAATATGAAGTTGAAGTTTGTCGTATGAATATGGCAAATCGGTTAAAACATCTCCTTTCCCAATCATAGCAACCCGTTGAACTGTAAATGCTTTGGCATCTAATACCAAGGAATCGGTAGGAGCAAAATATGGTTTTATATCGATGCGCGCTTTTCCCATTAATTGCTTTTTAGGAATATCAAAACTCACTTCCAATTGTGTATGAACGATATCGTTAATGCGTTTAGCTGATGGATTATATCGTTGATTTTTGGATTGTTCATCCAGCCAATTAAAATCAACTTCTTCCAAGTTAGCGATGGAATCGACATTTTCAAAAACCGCGGAATCGAGGAATGATTGAGAATTATTCTTGGATGAATCGCGGTGATTTTTACATGATGGAAGAGCAATCAATGCAAGTACCGAAGTTGCACATACAATTAAGTGAAATTTTATAGTATTCATAGAAATGAGTATGTCGCAAATATAGATAGAAAAACCTATCGCGTAATGATATTTGGTTTTAGTAAAATCATTTTTCAACTCAATAATTTCTTCTTTGGAAAATACAATTTTTAACTGATTCAAGAAATGAATTCGAACGAATCAATTCATCAAATTATTGAGATTTCAACTTCTGCCAAATGGAATCAAGTTCGGAATGTGTTGATGTTTCCGAATTGTTGACAAGTAACTTACTCAACGCTTCAATTCGGGAATCAGGCAAAGGATGGGTACTTAAAAACTCAGGAACTGACGAACCCGTATTTTCATGCTTCAATTTTGAGAGCAGGCTTAACATTCCTTTGGGATTGATTTTATTTTTTAAAAGCAGTTGCAATCCTTCACGATCGGCTTCCAATTCCAATTCACGCGAGTACGAAAGTTGTTGAATTTGCTGGCCTTGTTGTGCAATGAGGTTGATAAAAGATGAAGCATCACCTAAAACTAAATTGAGTAGCAATACTCCAGATAAATTCTGAAAAATACTACGGGTAGAATGGTGTCGAAGAACATGCGAACGTTCATGGGCCAAAATTCCGGCTAGTTCTTCCGGAGTTTGCATCTTTCTGATAATTCCTGCATAAACGACAATTGGTCCGCCCGGTAAAGCATACGCATTCACAATATCAGCATCAACAACAGTATAATCGGCGGGGTAATCGTTTCCTAAATCTAGCTTTGATGCAAACTCGTTTAACAAGCGTGTTTTCTGTGTATCGATGCGCTCCGAAAGCAAATAGTGTTTTTTCAACTCGGCGCCAAGAGCAATTTCCTGTTCTTTGGGGAAGTTCATAGCTGCTCGATCGGCAAGCCAAGGCAATATCAAAAAGTAAAACAGCAAGATTGATGCAAGTAAAAAACATCCAACCAAAATCAATGGTGCCAAACCTCGCTTCATCCATTTTTCTGAACGTGGCAGCTTCTCATTGAGCGAACCTAGAAAATGATGTAAAGTACCTCGAATATTGGGCGCTTTAATCAATAAAGTTCCATTTTCAAGAATAAGTAAGGCTTGATTTTTTGCTGGATAGCGAACTTCTAAAATATCGTTTGCTTTCACATAGTGCCAAGAAACCAAATCGTGAAATTGAATTTCCCCTTGTACAATTTTAACCTCTACCTCAACAACTGAAGTATGTTTAGAATGAAAAACTGCTTGCACGTTAGAACCAGCGACGTCGCATAAAAATGAACAAAATTGCTGCACTCAAGGTGAGCGAAATTCCTAAAATCCATGAAAATGCAGCACCCGAATTTTGTCCGGGTAAGGGTACATTCATACCAAAGAAACTGGCAATCAACGTAGGCACGTACAATACAATGGTAATGAGTGTTAGTGTCTTGATAATCTTGTTCATGTTGTTGTTGATGATACTCGCATAGGCGGAGGTCATCTGAAGCAAGATATTATTGGCAATATTAGTCATCTCAATGGCTTGCTGAAACTCGGTCACAACATCCTGAAAAAGTTCTTCGTCTTCTTCGTAAGTTCTGAGAAGTTGTAATCGGTTCAATCGGGCCATCATC
>JBIPLZ010000417.1:0-3401 GCA_044369395.1 Flavobacteriales bacterium
CTCCTCGCCGCTCGCCGCTCGCTGCAGCTGGTTGATGCGCTCGGCCATCGCGTCGCGCAGGTGGCGCAGCGCCTTGACCGGGATCTTGCCGAGGACCGTGAAGACCGCGCGCTGCTCGCGAGACACCTCGGTGACGACCGGCGCGATCACCGCGAAGGTCACGACGAAGAAGACGACGAGCGCGACCGTGAGCACGATCCAGTTCACGGTCTCAATAGTGTGGATGAGGCCCTCGCTCTGCTTTGCGGAGACGAAGAGGCTCGCGTTAAGCGCGTCGGCGAGCACCACGGGAACGTTCTGCTCGACCCAGAAGACATTTGGGTTGCTCGGGACGAAGGCCGAGGTGTTGTACCACCAGATCACGTGGCAGCGAGTCGTGTACTCGACAACAAAGTCTGAGAAGGTGACGTTGCGCTCCGTCGCGACGAAGTGGTCCCGGTCGACGTAGGTGCCAGCCACGAGGTCCTTGACTGTCCAGATTGGGTCGGTGTCTGCGGAGTGAACGGGCGGGCGAGTGAGCGAGTGAGCGGGCGCGGGCGGGGCGGGGCGCCCGGACGAGCTGAGCCCTCACACTTTGCGAACAATTCGGCGTCGCCGCTCTTCTCGGCCTCGAGGTAGAGCGCCTTGTGCAAGTTCTCGACGCTGACTGTCATCGACCGCATCTTCTCGCGCAGCATGCTCTCGCCGTCGCCGAGGTCGTAGCGCGGGAAGCCGAGGCTCCTGTCCGCGTGCGCCACGAACTTCTGCACCTGCGAGAGCAGGCGCTGCGCGTAGTTGGCGCGCGAGCTCGATTTCGCCAGCGACTGCAGGTTCGCTAGCAGCTGCGCGTTGAGCGAGCTCGACACGAGGTATGTCGCAATGTTCGTTAGGAGCACGACGGCGGCGACGATCTGGAGGCTGGAGCGCAGCGTGTGCAGCGAGGACTCGAGGCGGCCGCTGCGCGCCTTGACGCCGCGGCGGATCATCTCGGTGGGCGAAAGGCTGCTGTCGCCGCTGCCGCCCGAGCCCGCCGAGGGGAGGCTGCCGCCGGGGCCGAGCTTGAAGGGCACAGCAGCGCGCACGCGCTGCTCGCCGCCTTGTTCGGGGGCAATCTGCTGCGTCTCGTCGACTGCGGCGATGGGGACGCCGCCCGCGTCGCCGCTGTCAGCGCCGAAGAAGGCAACGCCCTTCTTGGCGCCGCTTACGACGGGCACGTCGCGGGGCTTCGGCTGCCGATTCCCTGACGCCTTCAGGGCGCTGCGCATCTTGCCGGCGCTGCCGTCGCTCTGGAAGCTGTGGTCGTCCTGGAGGCTGGCGTTGTCAGCAACGCTGATATCCTCGTCGTCACTGACGCCTCCACTCCCGCCCTCGTCGTCGTCGTCGCCGCCGCCGCCGCCGCCGCCGCCGCCGCCGCCGCCGCCGCCACGTCGGCCAGGGCCGCGTTCCTCCACGCCAACAAAGGCCCGCGCCGTGCCCTTCTGCGGCGGAAGCCTCCCGGCGATGAGCCCTGCCTTGGCAGCGGCGCTTACTTCCTCGGGCGACGCGACTTTGAGCGTGACGATCCAGACGGATCCCTCGACGAGCGGCACGGAGATCTCCTGGGCGTGCGCCGTAAAATAGGCGCTTGTCAGGTCCTTTGGGGCCTTGAGCGACTCCGCGGCCATGCCGCGACGGTCCGCGCCGCCGCTCAGCGAGCCCTGCGTGGCGATGAAGGACCGCGAGGAGGCGAGGCTCTGCGCGAGGTTGCTGAGGTACACGACCATGCCCGGGTTGGCCTTGACGGCGCGCAGGGTCGCCCACGTGTCGCTCATGAAGCCCGAGAGCGAGACGTTGCTGGTGCCGCTGCGCAGGCCGACGAGCGAGAGGCCGAAGGTGGAGGCCGCGCGCCGGTCCGCGGCCATGATGCGCCAGTCGCTCGCGCCGTCGCGCAGCCACAGGATGGAGAGCTGCGGCGCGGAAATCTCTTCGAGTGCCACGAGCCACTGGTCGCCCGTGGCCTGCACGTGCGCCTTGACCGGCACGATGTGGCCCTCGCGGTGCATGACGTAGAGGATGCGGTTGCTGCCCGAGATGCGCTGGCGGCCGTTCGCCAGGAAGACAGAGAGGTAGCGCGGGTGCACCTGGGCTATGGGGGGCGGGAGGAGCAGGCTCATCTCGCGGCCGATGAGCTCGCGGCGCGCGCCCACGTAGCCGAGCAGCTTGAGCGCCGAGACGTTGGCGGCCACGACGACGCCGAGCCCGGCGGCCGCGCCATCGCCGCCGCGCTGCGAGCCGCCGAAGGCCCCGCTCGTCGCGCCCTGGTCGCGGGCGGAGACGCGCAGCAGGCCCATGCCGTCGGAGCCGAGGTCCATCGCCGTGATCGCGCCGAAGGCAAGGTCGCGCGCGTCGTGGTGCACGGAGCGCAGCTTGCTGGCCTTGTCCTCGGTCTGGTCCGCGTCGTTGGCGAGGTTCTCGGCGAGGCGCGGGTTGTTGGCCACGTCGAGGAGGAACTCGGCGTAGGCGCGCATGACCGGGACGCTCGTCGGGACGATCTGCAGCAGCTCCTTGAAGATGGCCTCCGTCTCGCGCATGGCCTTGACGATCGTCACGCCCTTGCGCTGCAGCGAAGGGAGGCTCGGCTGGCGCTCGCAGAGCTGCGAGACGAAGGTGAGGATGAGCGAGCGGCAGGCGGACACGCGCTGCACAGCGTTCTCCTGCATGGCGTCAAAGTACAGGCGCGTCTCAACGGTCATGCTGCCCTGGTCGCTGCTGCTGCCCTCGTCGTCGCGCAGCTGGCGCAGGCGCGCGAAGCAAAAGTATCGCAGGTCAAGCACGGTGCTGTCGAGCATCGAGGCGGCGACACGCAGGTTCACGCGCTCGAGGAAGACGTTGCCCTGGATCGCGCGCACGTAGTGGCCCGAGAAGAGCCGCATGAGCGGGCTCGTCGGGAAGAGCGTGATGCCCTCCATGAGGAGCGCCTCGGCCTGCGCCATCATGGAGCGCGCCTGCGGCGAGGTGAGCGTCACGGCGAGGCCAGGGCCGAAGGAGCCGTAGACGGTCGCCTTCTGCGCCGTCGAAACGCGCGCCGCGGGACGGTCCACAGCCGCAGAGGCGCCCAAGCCCGCCGCGTTGCCGCGGTAGGCGCCCTCGCCGAAGCCCAGCGGACACGACCCACTCGACTGCCGCACGGAGAGGCTCGACACGTGCCGGTTCATCATGCCGTTGTCAGCGCTGCCGCCGGCGCCACCGCCAGAGGAAAGCATGGGCACAGCGACGGACACAGAAGTGCTGCCGGCTGCGCCACCGGCTCCGCCGCCGCCGCCGCCGCCGCCGCCGCCGCCGCCGCCGCCGCCGCCGCCGCCGCCGTCAGCGTTCACGTCGGCGCCGCCGTCTGCGCGAAGGCCCCTCGAGGCCAGCGCGATCGCCTCGAGCCGCTGGGCCTC
>JBIPLZ010000173.1:0-5252 GCA_044369395.1 Flavobacteriales bacterium
AGTAATAAAACATCGCCGTTTTTCATTTCGCGGACTGCCGATTGGGCTATTTCACCAATGCAATCGCTGGCAAACGAAATCGATTTACCCAACAACTCTTCCAATTTCGAACATATATGTTTCAGAGAAAACTTATCCTCAAAACCTGCTTTCGGTCGACCAAGGTGTGACATTAAAATAACCGCTCCGTCGCCTTGAATGATTTTATTTATCGTTGGTATTGCAGCCCGAATTCGGGTGTCGTCGGATACGTGAAAACTAGCATCCAAAGGCACGTTAAAGTCAACACGGACAAGTACTTTTTTATCGGAAAAAGAGGCGGTTTCTATCGAGAGCATAGTAGTAATTTTGATTGGCAAATCTCCTAAAAAAATTCATGGAACATACAATATCAAACACAAAATAATCGCGAAATACGCTTGGGTTTCCTTACTTTCGCTGCATGCAATTTGCCGAAATTCCCGGACTCGAAAACATCAAGAAACGACTACTTCAGCTAGTACAGGAAAATCGTATTCCGCATGCTCAGTTATTTGTAGGCCCCGAGGGATCTGCGGCTTTGCCAATCGTTATAGCATTTGCGCAATTTTTAGCTTGTGAAAACAAAACCGAGCACGACAGCTGTGGTACATGCGCTTCGTGTATTAAATTTCGGAAACTCATTCATCCCGACTTACATTTTTCAATGCCAGTAAATTGGGAAAAACCAACCAGCGATTTACATTCTCAACCCTTTTTGGAGAAATGGCGAAATGCCTTACTTAAAAATCCCTATATCGGAATTGATCAATGGGTGGATACCATTGATATTGGAAACAAGCAACCATTTATATCGAATTACGAAGCAGCAGAAATAATTAAACGGCTTAACTTCAAAGCATTTGAATCGGAATACAAATTCATGATTATTTGGCTTCCTGAAAAAATGCGGACCGAAGGAGCCAACCGTATTTTGAAGACTTTGGAAGAGCCGCCCGATAAAACCCTGATTTTTTTGGTTAGTCAACATCCCGAAGACTTATTATCAACCATTCTTTCTCGAACACAGCTATTTAAGGTTCAGGCATTTACTCCCAAAGAAGCAGCCCAAGTGCTTCAAACCAATTCAGGATTACCGATTGAACGATGCACTATGGCCGCTGAAGTTGCCGAAGGGAATCTTGCCCAAGCACGATGGCTTCTAGAAAACAGCGAGGAATCCGAACAACAATTGGCGCTTTTTAGAAATTGGATGCTCTTCTGCTACGGATTTCAAGTAGGCGATTTGCTTAAACTAACCGACACGTTTGCAAAGGAAGGACGCGAATGGCAAAAAGGATTTTTCGCCTATGCCTTATACTTGATTCGGCAAACTTTATTGATGAATCATCAACCCCAACTTAACAGACTAACTTCTAGCGAACGCACATTCCTCGAAAAATTCAGCCGCTTTTTTCACCCAGGAAATTATTCAGTTATCAGCGGTTATATAAGCGAAGCCAGTTTCCATATTGAACGAAATGGTCATGCGAAAATCGTCTTTCTCGACACCTCACTTCAAATATCCGATGTGTTCCGAAAAGAAAAGGCACGGGTTTAAGTTTGATATTGGGGTGAGTTCGAATTGTCGCAGACCTCACCCCCAGCCCCTCTCCGTCCCGAGGGGACCACTATGTGGCAAAGAGTGGGGAGCTGCATCTCGAAAATTTTGGAAGCTTATCTTCAACTGATATTTGACATTTGAATAGAAAATTCTATAAAATAGCAGAATCTTCACTCCTTTCACCTGAGGAGAAAGGGGCTGGAGGATAGAGGTCAACGGATGCTGAAATTGTTAAATTTTTCAGGACAAGTCATCGCACCATCATTACTTTATTCATCACAACACCAAAATTTCATTTTTTTTCACCAATATTGTGTCATCTAATTTTGCTTGGCAATGTGTTGTTGTGGGATGCCAAAAGCAAGGATTTGCTCATATATATAGACCTGAGGTTGAATGGGATGTACTAGTTGTTCTTCTGGAAGAAGCGGATTGCCTTCCGGATGTAAAAATAATGGAGCTTGCGGAGTTGGGGGTTGTGATAAGCTGCCCGTTTTCGATTGGCTTACCAATATGGAGCTGCCGGATGGGAAAGCGCCATTTGATGTTGTAGAAGTAAGGTTTAAAAACAGCCGCAAAGAGTTTTTTCGCGTTGGTGAGAATAAAGGCCTTGCCGTTGGCGATGCCATTGCAGTTGATGCTGCTCCTGGTCACGATATCGGAATGGTTTCGATGGCCGGCGAACTTGTACGACTTCAATTAAAAAAATTGAATATTCCTGTCGAAGGGCCATTTAAATCGGTATACCGAAAAGCAAGACCCGCCGATCTTGAAAAATGGGAACAAGTTGTAGAGCGTGAAAAAACAACCATGATGCGTTCACGCGCCATTGCAGTTGAACTGAAGCTTAACATGAAAATTAGCGATGTTGAATTTCAAGGCGATGGTGCAAAAGCAACATTTTATTACACTGCAGACGACCGTGTTGATTTCCGCGAATTGATTCGTCACCTTGCTGATGAATTTAAGGTGCGGGTTGAAATGAAACAGATTGGATCGCGTCAAGAAAGTTCTCGTTTAGGAGGAATCGGCTCGTGTGGTAGAGAGCTTTGTTGTTCAACCTGGCTGCGCGACTTCCGTTCGGTGAATACGAGTGCAGCTCGTTATCAACAACTTTCTCTTAATCCACAAAAGCTAGCAGGGCAATGTGGCAAATTGAAATGCTGCCTGAATTACGAACTGGATTCGTACCTCGATGCGTTGCAAGATTTTCCAGAAGGAAATCCACGTTTGGAAACTAAAAAAGCCGGTGCTTTTCATCAAAAAACAGACATTTTCAAACGCGTGATGTTTTATTCCTACACCGACGATCCATCGAATTTTATTGCGGTTCCTGTTAGTCGGGTTAAAGAGATTATGGAAATGAATCTGGCGGGAGAAAAGCCCGATGTTTTGCTGAGCGAAAAAGAGCTGCCAAAAGTTGTGAAGCAACTCGATTATGAAAATGTAGTTGGGCAAGATAGCTTGACGCGTTTTGATAGTGATAAACGCAAAAAGAAGAAAAAGAAAAAGCCGGGAATGCGACCTGCAGATGGGGTACAAGCAAATGTTGTTGCTACTGCCAATATTCCAGAAGCAGGCAATTTAGAAACTGCGCAACAGACAAGGCCCAACAAACCGCCGCAACAAAATAGACCTCAACAGAACAGACCTCAACAACAAAACAGGCCACCTCAACAAGCCGGGGGTCAAAATCAACGCCCAAATAACAACCCAAACAAACGCCCAAATAATGGACCTCGCCCGCCTCGGCCTCAGCAGCCTCCTCAATCGTAAGTGGCTATTGATTATTGCTTTGCCCTTGTTTTTATATTCCTGCGATAAGCGTCGGGTGTTTGAAGAAAACAAACCCATTGCCGATAACATTTGGAAAGTAAATGAGCCGGTTAAATTTGATGTGGATATTGAAGACTCGCTAAGCGCATATAACTTCTACATGAACATTCGCCATGCTGAAGCTTATGCTTTTAGCAATTTGTTTGTGTTTATTAAGACGGAGTTCCCCAACGGAAAGGCCGCTCGCGATACGGTTGAGTTTATACTTCAAAATCCTGATGGCAAATGGAACGGATCTGGTTTAGGAGATATCTGGGATAATCAGATTATGTTTAAACAGAACATTCGTTTTCCGTTGAAAGGGAAATATTCGTTCTCCGTTGAACAAGCCATGCGAACTCCAACTCTTCCAATGATTATGGAAATAGGAATGCGGATTGAAAAGTTTGAAAAAGAGTGATTTAATTCAGAAATCAGCCGAATCGAACATAATTTTGGCATTTCCTTGTGCATCAAGAACAATGTCGAAATGATTTTCGGCCATATATACATCACGTACTTTAAACTCTTTCAGATTTCCATTGAGCGTTAACAAATTCTTGTATTTCGTTTTCTTAATGCGGTTCGAAAGGTCATTCCGAATGGATGAAATTTCTTTGTCGAAAGAAAAACGCATGTGTTGCTGAAGTTGTTTCTGAAGTGTTCCGTTTAATAGCCAACTTCCTGCTTTAATTAAAACATTTTTCGATTGAAGATCATAATCGAGCTGCTCAATACTGAGTTCGTTGGTTTGACTATTAAACGTTGGTACACCTGAAAGAAAAAGTTCTCCTTTTAAACTTCCCGACATGGAAACTTTTACATACGCAAAATCGCCCTTGCCATAAACTTGAATATCATCAACCCGAACGACTTTCTTTTTAAAATGAAACTCTTCTCCAACGAGTTGTTTTTTTGCGATGGCAGTTGCTGCTTCGAAACTCAGTTCGGAACGAATTTGAATACTGAAATCATGTGCCGCACGGTTTGCAGGTCGTAAGTCGGGAAGCGGTTTTTTATCTCTTAAAAGAGGTTTATTACCCGTGAAGGTTTCTAAATAAGTCTCTAACCCTAAGCCAATTGAAAGAGCCGATTTATTACTCGTAATGGGAGCCAACAACAATGCTTTGGGTTCTGCTTTAAGCCAGGTTTGAGTGGTGTCGTCCAGTAAAATAGGCTCCTGTGCAAGGTTCCACAGACTTTCAATATTCGACCTCAAATCAATTAATCCATTTACATTCGAATCTATTTCCTTGGTAACCTCCTGCAATTGTTTATCAATAACACTTTCGAGTAAACGAGTAATTGGAATATTGATTGGGCCAATGGAGATTTTGGGTTGGCTTTTCCACTCAAAACCATCGGAGATTGTACTCATCTTGAATTTATAATTCTTCGAGATTTCAACTTTCGAACGTAAATAAACCTCCAATTCGAATACTGTTTGTTTCTCAATTTCTGGACAAATGGCGCACAGTTCGTAACGCCCTTGTGCCCATATTTTAAGTGGTATTGTGAACTTCAATTCGTTGCCAATAGCAGTTACTCCAATGCGGTTGTTTTGATATACACGAATTTTAACATCATCAACTGTTGGGCGAGTGTAGCTATCATCTTCGTAAATAACGCCTTTAAATTGTGCGTTGATTTTATTTTCGATCACCTGCAAAGGAATTTCCAGAGGAATATTAACAAAAGAAACGCTTCGAGTGAACTGCTTTTTACTCGTTTCATAATGGGGCTCATCCGGTTTAATAGTTTTACATGCCGTGAAAAGCTGCATGAGTATTAAAGCAGAAATAAGGAAAATAAATATGGTGTGTCGTTGCATAAAACCGTTCAGTTGCAAAAGTAC
>JBIPLZ010000174.1:0-5249 GCA_044369395.1 Flavobacteriales bacterium
CAAGACAACATGATCACTTCAAACATCCCTGCTGCAGGTTATATTCCAGGTCAAACATATACTATCACCGTAAGCATTTCACAAGCAGGAATCTCCAAATTTGGATTCTCCATTTCACCTCAAAATATCTCTGGGGCAGTTTTAGGTTCTTTGGTAATTACAAATTCAGCACAAACCCAGTTGAAAAATGTTGGACATCAGTATGTAACTCATACTACGGCTGGTAATGCTGGATCAGGTTCTAAAACTTGGAGTTTCGATTGGATTGCACCAACTGTTGGAACTGGAGCCGTTCCATTTTATGCTTCAGTAAATGCGTCTAATGGAAATGGAAACACAAGTGGAGATCAAATCTACACCGATGTTTATACAGTTGAAGAAGATATCACTACAGGAATTCAACCGAACATGAATGATGTTGACTTCGCAGTTTTTCCAAATCCAGTGGAAGGAAATTCAGCTCAAGTTTCATTCAATGCAAAAGCTTCAACAACTAGCCGTATTCGGATTATGAGTTTAAATGGTACCATAGTGAACGAAATCAATCACAATGCAACATCCAATGGAAATCAACATGCTGCATTGAGCTTGGAAAATTTGGCAAAAGGAGTATACTTCGTGGAAATTCAGAATGGATTAGGAACTAAAATGACACGTATTATTCGTCGATAGTTTTTAAATATTTGCTATTGTAGGCCGGACCTCCTTCGTCATTCTTGGCAAGGTCGTCCGGCCTTCGTACTTTAGCAAACCGAAAATCATGACTAGCCCTCCAGATTCCATACAACTAACTGGTAACGATTCGCTTATGCGCGACTCGCTGGATGCATTAACGCGTATTCCTCAAGCTGTTATTGGACCTCCTTTGCCTGCAGCACCATTTAAAGAAACGATTGCAGAAAAATTACCCAACTTCTTTTTTACTCAATACAGCAAAGACATGCAGGCACATGATCGGTTGATTGATGCAGAAAGTTGGATTGTATTGCTTTTGTTAGCTTCATTATTTTTAATTGGAATAGTTAAAACCTATTACCATAAAGAAACTCAAATAATTCTACTTGGTGTTTTTAAGCGAGCAGGATTAATGAAACTTCTGAATGACGAAAACACCATGATGCGAAGATGTATTGCGCTACTCATGCTTTTGTTTTTTATTGTTTCGCCGGTTTTTGTTTACCAACTCTCCAGTTTTTACCATCTTCAAACTGCATTCCTCCCCTATTTTCCTGCCTATTTTCAGCTGCTGTTGATAGGAGCAGGTGCTCTTAGTTTAAAGCTTTTAACTATCCAATTCATTGGACGTTTATTTTATACCCAAGATGAATCGTCGAGTTATGTTTTGTCGATAATTATAATGAATTGCATACTTGGAATTGCATTTATTCCGATTACACTCGGTATCAAATTAACAACAGCACCCTTTAATGAGGTTTTTCTCAAAGCCGGAGTCTTCCTCTTTTGCTTGTTATATCTATATAGTTTAATAATTGGCTGGTTAGCAGGCTTTCGAAATAGCAGGCTTTCGAAGTTCCATTTGTTTTTATATTTTTGCAGCCTTGAAATTCTACCTGTGATCTTGATCATCAAAGCAGTTAGAAATTTGATTTAAGTATAAAGCATGAGCGCTACCACACAGGTTACTTCAGAGGAGCAAGCGGGAAACTCGCGAGAGAAACGAGTGCGTACCATTCTCGTTACTCAGCCAAAACCAGAGACTGAAAAATCTCCCTACTTCGATCTTGCTAAAAAATGCAATGTGAAAATTGATTTCCGATCATTTATTCATGTTGAAGGTGTTTCAGCAAAAGATTTCCGAAAAGAACGCATCAATATTCTTGAACACAGTGCTGTTATATTAACCAGCAGAAATGCAGTTGATAATTTCTTCAATCTATGCTCAGAGATGCGAATCACGGTTCCTGAATCAATGAAATATTTCTGCATCAGTGAATCGACTGCTTTTTATCTTCAGAAATATGTGCAATACAGGAAGAGGAAAATCTTTTATGGCAACCAAAAGTTTAGTGAACTCATGGAAGTTATAAAAAGAAATAAAGCAGAGAAATTCTTGTTGCTTTGTTCTGATATCCACAAAGATGAATACCCTGAAATTCTTGAAGAAGCAAAAATCGATTTTACAAAGGCCGTTATTTACAGAACCGTTTGCAGCGATTTAAGTGATTTATCGGATGTGAAGTACGATATGCTGGTTTTCTTTTCACCTTCTGGAATCAAATCGCTTTTTCAAAACTTCCCCGATTTTAAGCAAAACGAAACACGCATCGCTGCTTTTGGTCCTACTACAGCTGCTGCTGTGAGAGAGGCTGACTTAATTCTCGATATTAACGCTCCAATGCCTCAAGCGCCATCTATGACAATGGCCATTGAGCAGTATCTCAAAGTGGCTAATAAAGGACGATAATTTCGTTCCATGAATACATTTCCCAAAGAGGAACGACTCCATGGAAGAACTACCGTTGCAGAAGTTTTTGCAAAAGGTAAACGCTTTCAACTTGATCCTTATAGAATCGTTTGGCGAACTCGTGTCCAAGATGACTTACCTTCTATTCGATTTGGCATATCAGTATCAAAAAAAATATCCAAAAAAGCAGTCGAGAGGAACCGGATAAAACGCTGCAATAGAGAAGCATTTAGAGCTGTAAAACAATCGTTTATAGAAGAACTGCTTGTTCAAAATAAACAGATAGATGTTTTTCTTGTTTATACTGGTAGCATTGAAACGAATACAGAAGTTTTAAAGGAGAAAATAATTCTAATTTTGAATCGTTTAATAGCCAAACATGGCAAACCCATTAACTAAACTGTTTATTGCTATTATCAGGTTTTATCAGTTGGTTATTTCTCCTATATTACCAAGTGCTTGTCGCTATACTCCTACATGTTCTGCATACGGAATCGAAGCCTTAAAAAAACATGGTGCTATTAGAGGAAGTGTATTAACAATAAAACGAATCATGCGATGCAATCCTTGGGGAGGGCATGGCGAAGATCCTGTACCTTGAATAAAAATAAGATTATGAATATCTTTCAAAGAACATCCAAAAAGATCCGATTTGCAATTGCTGTTATCTTTATCAGTGGCCTTGCAATGGTTTCACAGAGTTTCAAAGATGATTACTTCGAGATTTCCAAGAACCTCGACATTTTTGCTACCCTCTTTAGAGAGGTAAATTTGTACTATGTAGATGAAATCCAACCCGGGCAACTTATCAAAACCGGCATCGACGCTATGCTCGAATCGCTCGATCCGTATACGAATTTCATTCCCGAAGATGATATTGAAGATGCCCGATTCATGACAACCGGACAGTACGGTGGTATTGGGGCACTAATTCGAACCAAAGATGATTTAATTGTAATTGCCGAACCCTACGAAGACGCACCTGCTGCAAAAGCTGATTTACGAGCAGGTGATGTAATCATAGAAATAGAAGGAAAGAGCACCAAAGGAAAAAACACCTCCGATGTTGTGAAGGTTCTGAAAGGTCAACCCAATACACCAGTAAAGCTCTTGATTAAAAGAGAAGGCGAAGAGAAGCCGATTGAGAAAACAATTATGCGTGAAGAAATCAAAGTGAATAATGTGCCTTATTACGGCATGATTGACGACAAAATTGGGTACATCAAGTTAACTGGATTTACTCAAGATGCCGGACGTGAAGTGAAGGACGCTTTAACAAAACTCAAGGAAAATCCTGCGCTCGAAGGCGTAGTATTGGATTTGCGCGGAAACCCGGGTGGATTACTTCGTGAAGCAATTAATATTGTTAACGTTTTTGTAGAAAAAAACATCGATATCGTAAGCACTAAAGGGAAAGTAAAAGAGTGGGATAAAACATACAAATCTTTGAATTCGCCTGTTGATTTAACCATTCCATTGGCGGTTTTAGTAAATCGTTCTTCCGCTTCCGCCTCCGAAATTGTGAGCGGTTCGATTCAGGATTTGGATCGAGGTGTGATTATCGGGCAGCGTAGTTTTGGGAAAGGACTTGTTCAAACATCGCGACCATTATCGTACAATACCCAATTGAAAATTACAACATCAAAGTATTATATCCCTAGCGGACGATGCATTCAAGCAAAAGATTATTCTCATCGAAACGAAGATGGCAGTGTGGGCACCGTTCCCGATTCCATGATCAAAGAATTCTCTACGCGTGCCGGTAGAAAAGTATATGATGGTGGAGGGGTAATTCCCGATGTGAGTTTATCTATTAAAGAATACACGCCGATTTCGAGAAGTGTCATGAGTAATAATATCATCTTCGATTTTGCTACGCTTTATCGAATAAAACATCCCGAAATAACGAGTGCAAAATCATTCACTATCACCCCCGAACTCTTTAATGAATTCAGCGAGTTTATTGCCACTAAAGATTATAGTTACAAAACAGAAAGCGAAGAATTGCTCGCCGAATGGCAAAAAGTTGCAGAACGTGAAAAATATTTTGAAGCAGCGAAATCTGAATTTGAGCAATTAAAGAAAAAAATTGAGTACGATAAAAAAGCCGACATCGATAAATCGAAAGACCAACTCAGCGAACTGCTCATAGATGAAATTGCTAGCCGTTACTATTTCCAAAAAGGACGTATTGAATCTTCGTTTGGATATGATGTAGAATTGAAAAAAGCCGTTGAGATTCTAAAGGATAAAACATTCTACAAAGACATTTTAAGTGGTAAATATGTTGAAGAAGTAAAGAAGAAGGGGAAGTAATTGAATTTAAAAAACCGGTTCATTCCCATAAGCTTGATGCCTTTTTTAAAAAAGCACACTTCACAACTTGCATTGCTGCTCGTTCGGCAATATTGCTATTGGATGGTTTTTTTTGCGGTTTGTCGTTCAATTTTTTTGGTTTATAACCAAGAAGAAGTTGGAGCAGCGCCATGGTCCGAAATCCTACTTACCTTTTCGAATGCAATCTATGTTGATACCTCCGTTACATCTTACCTTCTTGCATTCCCTTTATTTTTAATTGTACTTTACAGCTTTTCAGGTAAAGTAATTTTCCTGAAGATGAATGATATATACACATTCATTATCCTTTTTCTAATTAGCATTCTAGTTCTAGCAGAACTTCCACTTTACGACGAGTGGGCGCATAAATTCACCTACAAAGCGCTTTGGTTTCTCCAACAACCCTCCGAAGTTATTCATACAGCGAGTTGGTTTCAATTAATAGCAATCTTTGCTGGGACCACATTCATGACCCTGATCTTTTTCT
>JBIPLZ010000423.1:0-5228 GCA_044369395.1 Flavobacteriales bacterium
TTCGATCAAGTGAGTATCGTGCGTAATCTTCCTCCTTCAACTTCTGTTGCTGGAAACGATCAGGAAGTTTGCGAGGGCGAAACGGTTACGCTTGATGCAAACATTCCAACTTCTGGGACTGGAATTTGGACGTTAAATTCAGGTCAAGCAATTATTTCAGACTCTTCATCCAATGCAGCAACATTATCGGGATTAACAGCAGGAACAGTCGAATTAACTTGGACTATTAGTAGCGGAAATTGTCCAACATCAAGCGATCAAATTTCCATTCTCGTCAACTCAAATAATATCAGTGCCAATGCCGGAAACGACCAAACCATTTGCGCTGATTCAACTCAACTAACGGCAACAATTCCAATTACAGGAACAGGAACTTGGACCCTTTTTTCGGGATCGGGAACTATAATAGATAGCAGTAATGCCTTATCATCGGTAACCGATTTGCAACAAGGAATAAATGTGTTTAGATGGACGGTTTCAAACGGAACCTGTACGCCAGTTACAGACGATGTAATTATTTTAGTTGATACTCCGCCATCTGAAGCTTTGGCTGGCGACGACCAAGCTTTATGTTCGGACAATACGGCGTTAAATGCAAACAGTCCAACCAATGGAACAGGTGCTTGGAGTCTCGTAACAGGATCGGGAACGTTTGCTGATGCAAGCAATGCAACAACTGCAGTAACCTCCATTGGTATTGGTGTTAATGTATTCCAGTGGTCCATAAGTAATGGCGTTTGTCCTTCCGTAAATGACCAAGTTGTAATCCAAAGAGATTCGCTTCCCGTTCAAGCAAATGCAGGATCGGATATTAGCATCTGTAACAGCGATTCTGTTTCGTTAGGTGCAACAGAACCAACGCCAGGAACAGGTCTTTGGACGTTAATTTCTGGTGCTGGAATTTTCGAAGATTCAACATCTCCCGTATCCAACATAAGCGGTTTGGGAACAGGAACCAATGCCTTTGAATGGACCGTAACAACTGGAAACTGTCCTCTAACCCGCGACACTGTTAATGTATTTAACCTGCTTCCTCCATCCATTGCAAATGCTGGAATTGATACCAGTTTATGCAGCACCAATGGAGTCCTTGATGCCGAAATTCCAACAAACGGATCGGGAGTTTGGTCATCCAGTTCGGCCATTGTATTCGGAGATATCAGCGATCCAAATTCAACCCTAAGTAATTTAAGTCCAGGTGCGAATACAATCGTGTGGACCGTAAGCAATGGAATTTGCCCAGCCTCAATTGACACGCTAAACATTTTAGTTGATAAAAACCCGATTTCGCCCAATGCCGGTCCTGATTTAACAATCTGTTCCGATACCATTACACTTTCGGCGGCTTCGCAATCAGTTGGAACAGGCGAATGGAGTTTGCAAAGCGGAACATTAACGATCGCCGATTCTACTTCTCCATCATCTTTCGTAAGCGCAATTTCTCTCGGAACATCGGTTCTTCGATGGACAATTACGAATGGAGCCTGTGTGGCGTTTGACGAAATGCAAATAATCCGTTCCGAACCACCATCCATTGCAAATGCAGGAACGGATATTCAAATTTGTGACTCGATTGCACAACTTGCTGGGAATATTCCTTTTATTGGAAATGGTCTTTGGACAATCATGAGCGGATTTGCTCAAATTACAGACCCATCAAATCCTACGACATCACTAACCGAAATAGCACCCGACACCACAGTTCTTCGTTGGACAATTTCATCAGGTACTTGCGGCGAAACATTCGATGAGGTAAGAATCATTCGTGACACGCAACCATTTATTGCTCAAGCGGGCGCCGACCAATCGGTTTGTTCCGATTCAACCCAATTAACTGCAATTGGTCCTGTTAATCTTACCGGAACATGGTCGCTTATTAGTGGAAGTGGAAATATTGAAAATGCCGATTCGGTATCTACTTCGGTAAACGGACTTGGCGTGGGAACCAATATTTTCCGTTGGACTTTACCTGCATCTGGAACATGTCCAGCTGTATGGGATGAAGTGTCTATTGTGCGAAATAATCCTACATCATTAGCTTTTGCCGGAAACGACAGCACAGTTTGTTCATCACAATATATAATTACTGCAAATAGTCCAAGCAATGGCTCGGGAGTGTGGTTAGTTATTTCTGGAAATTCAACCCTTCAAGATTCCTTATCTGCATCTACGTTGGTATCGAATTTAGAAATTGGAGCAAATGTTTTCGAATGGCGAATCAGCAATGGTAATTGTCCTGTAGAGACCGACCAAGTAACTATTACGCGACTCGATACGGCATACGCTGGAGCCAATCAAGCAATTTGTGATACAAGTGCTCAACTTACAGCGATTGGATTTGGAACTTGGACCTTGCTGAGTGGAAGCGGATTCATTGAAAACCCCGATTCTTCAAGCACTTTGGTTTCGAACCTAGGCGTTGGAACCAATATATTTCAGTGGACTTTAACCGGAGGAACTTGCCCAGATGCAAACGACGAAGTAAGTATTGTTGTTTCAGCACCTCCTTCAGAATCATTTGCAGGGAATGATCAATCAACTTGCAATGATAATCTTTCTCTTTCGGCAACTACACCAACGATTGGAAATGGAGTTTGGAGTATTATTCAAGGATCTGCAATAATCACCGATTCAACATCTTCAACAAGTTTGATTAGCAGCTTAAGTGTTGGCGAAAACATACTGGCTTGGACGGTTAGTAGTGGAGCTTGCCCTGCTTTGTCCGACACGGTTATTATTGCTCGAGGTGATACTGCCTATGCAGGAGTTGATCAAACGCTATGTGCCGATTCCACATTTTTGGCGGCACTCAATCCTTCATCAGGAACAGGTCTTTGGACTGTTGTGAGTGGAACAGGAATTTTTGTCGATGCAAGTAACGATTCAACGAGTGTGAGCGGTTTATCGCAAGGAATAAATATTTTCCAATGGACCGTTACAGGTGCATCTTGCCCTGATTCATCCGATCAGGTGGAGATAAAACGCCAATGCAACACTCCGCCAATTATTACCAACGAAGATTACACCATGCTCGAAGACAGTGTATTGGAAGACAATTTCCTAACGCCTTTCGACACGGATCCCGACAGTACAACACTTACAATTGATACAACTCAAGTTACAGGACCGAACCACGGAACGGTTGTAGTGCACCCCGATGGAAGTTTTACCTATACACCCAACGAAAATTATTACGGACTTGATACCTTCATCGTAGAAATCTGCGATAGCGGAATTCCGCTTCCCGAATTATGTGGACAAGACACCATTATCATTACCATTCAACCGGTTAATGATCCACCAATAATTGTGAACGATACCGTTTCGGTAAATCCGGGAAGTTCAGTTACAGATAATTTACTCGACAACGACAGCGATATAGATCAAACAACATTGGTTGCGAATCCGACGCCTCTCGTTGAACCATCGAATGGAGTTATAGTGGTGAATGAAGACGGCAGTTTTACATATACACCAAACAGCGGATTTGTAGGAACGGATACTGTTGTAGTTGAGGTTTGTGACGGAGGATTTCCGCTTCCAGAAGAATGTGCGCCCGATACTATTTTCATCATAGTTGGCGAAATCACATTTACGGTTGATGCAGGCCCCGACCAAATTATTTGTGGAACGTTTACCCAACTCAATGCAACCCCTGCCGCAGCCCCAGCAACAGGACTTTGGACCATTGCATCTGGATCGTGTTTAATTTTTGATCAAAATATTCCCAATACAAACATTGTAAACATCTCGTCAGATACAGTATTGCTCGTTTGGACAGTAACATTAAACGGCGTTTCACTTTCCGACACCATGCAAGTTGTTGCGAATCCTGCAGCTACGCCGGCTTTTGCAGGCGAAGACCAAGTTGTATGCGGAAGCACTTCCGAACTACAAGGTAACACGGCAATTAGTGGAGATGGAACCTGGAGTGTGTTTAGTGGCTCCGGACTTTTATCGAACGAAACCAATGAAATTTGTGGTGTAACGGGATTATCATTAGGAACCAACATCTTTGTTTGGACAATCGAAAATGGACCATGTTCGAGCAGCGATACCGTTGTCATTGTTTCTTATAGCGAAACAAACGTTCAGCTAACTGCCGACACAAGTATTTGTCCTGAAACGACAAGTTTACTTCTCAATGCCGAAGTTCAAGGTCCTGTTCTAGGAGTTTGGCAGGTGGTTTCGGGAACAGCAAGTTTCAGTAACGATTCTACCTTGCAAACAAGCGTAAGTGGTTTATCTGCGGGTAGCAACGTCATTGTTTATAGTATTTCAAACGGATCGTGCGGTTCGAGTGATAGCATTTCAATTACGGTCTTGAATGCCGACGATGCACTTTGTACAATTGAAGATGTGTTTATTCCTGAGGGTTTCTCTCCAGACGAGGATGGATCGAACGACGCCTTTGTAATTTATGGTTTGAAAGGGCAACGGGTTACGTTGAAAGTCTTTAATCGTTGGGGAAATCTTGTTTACGAAAGCGACAATTACCAAAACAATTGGGATGGCATCTGCACTACAGGCTTAATTCTGGCGGGCGAACGCTTGCCCGAAAGCACCTACTATTACATTGTGCAAATAGAAGGCGAGAATGAAACGCGCAAAGGATACTTAACCTTATGGCGATAAAATCAGAAAAAATAAAACGGGACATGAAAAAGCACCTATTTTTTATCTTTTTCCTACTGGCATTCCTTCAAGGAAATGCCCAACAGGACCCGATGTACAGCATGTACATGTTCAACACCATGGCTATAAATCCTGCGTATGCAGGTTCGCTCGACCATGCACAGATAATCGGGTTGTTCCGTCGGCAATGGCTCGATTTTCCGGGTTCGCCAAGAACTGCTAGTGTTAGTTTTCATTCGCCACTAAAGAACGAGCAGGTTGGTTTTGGGGTATCGTTTGTGAACGATCAAATGGGCGAAATGGCTACAAATTCTCTGATGGCTTCGTATGCATATCATCTTAAATTCAAAAAGAGTCGCTTATCATTAGGTTTGCAAGCGGGTGGTAGAAATTTCAGCATCGACCTAAGTAAAATCAAACTCAACCCTGACCAATCGTACGACGAATCTTTTCAAGGCAATGTAAGTCAGTGGAGTTTGAATTTTGGAGCTGGCGCTTTTTGGTATGGTCCAAACTGGTATGTTGGATTAGGCATCCCCAATTTGAGGAATAACATCATCGCATCCCAACAACTTAATACGGTTTATTGGGCT
>JBIPLZ010000175.1:0-5211 GCA_044369395.1 Flavobacteriales bacterium
TCAAATGCAATCATGTCAATGGGAGTAGAAGAAAAGCAGCTCGTATTGAGTTCGATATTTCCTGAAAAATTGGAATTCGACGGAAAAAAATGTCGAACTCTCAAAATGAACCAAGTCTTCCTTCTACTTCTCAGTATTGACAAGGGTTCTAGAGGACAAGAAAAAAGGGACAAACTCCAAAATTTGGGTTTGTCCCTTGGGGTGGAGCCGGCGGGAGTCGAACCCGCGTCCAAACAAGGAATTCACACGCTTTCTACATGCTTATTTCCGAATCAATTGTCGGAAGTGGGAAGGATCGGAACAAACCAGCCCGCTTCTTAGTTCCGATCGATTTCGCTGTATCATCAGAACCCTGATACAACTATCTCAAACTTTACGATGCCTCATCGGGGACGACTTGAGAAAACTTCCCCGGGAGACAACTAGTGTTTACCCATCAGGCAAACAAGGTTAATCCTATCGGATTAAGCTGCTAGTGCGTAGTTGTTTTCGCCAGTTATAGGCGTGCGGATTGTATTTTCGGGTTAACCTCGCAACACCCGGCATGCTTACTTGCCAATTGCACTCGCTGTCAAAACCATGACGGCCCCATGTTATTAAAGAACTTTCGCAAAGATAAGTCACAAACGCTGCTTTTGGTTTGATTATTTTTCATTTTGATAAAGATTCAATTTTTCCTTTGCTCAGCCTTATTACCTTTGCCGCATGAAAATCATCGGTCTAATTCGTGAAGGCAAAAAGCCATTTGATAAACGTGTTGCATTAACTCCAGCTCAGTGCATCGAAGTGATGGAACGATTCTCGGATGTTCGAGTTATTGTTCAGCCTTCCGCACACCGTTGCATACCTGATTCAGAATACCTTGCTGCTGGTATCGAACTGTCTGAAGATCTTTCTTCTTGCGATGTTTTATTAGGGATTAAAGAAGTACCCATTGAAGAACTCATTGCTGGAAAAACATATTTGTTCTTTTCGCATACCATCAAAAAACAACCTTATAACCGAAAACTTCTTCGTCATATTTTAGAAAACAATATCCGCCTTGTCGATTACGAAACCTTGGTTTGGGAAAATGGAAGTCGCGTTTTGGGTTTTGGTCGCTATGCAGGAATTGTAGGAACGCACGAAGGTTTTTTAACCTGGGGGAAAAAGATGAAGCAGTTCGATTTAAAACCTGCTTGGCAATGCCTCGATTATGCTGAAATGATAGGACAATACCAACATATCAACATGCCTCCAGTTCGCATTGCTTTAACGGGCGATGGTCGTGTGGCGCACGGATGTTTGGAAGTATTGAAAGCATTGAATATTCGTGAAGTAACACCTGAAGAATTTTTGCACGATTCCTTTGATGTTCCAACATATGTGCATTTAATGACCGAAGATTTTTATGCGCAGAAAGATGGTCATATTTGGGACAAAGCCGATTTTTATCAAAACCCCGAAAGTTACGTTTCTACGTTCGGACCCTACACCAAAAGTTGCGATATCATGCTCAATGCAATTTTCTGGAACGAACGTATTCCGCGTTTCTTTACAAAAGAAGATATGAAGTCGCGCGATTTCAGAATCAAGGTCATTGCCGATATCAGTTGCGACGTGAACGGATCCATTCCAGCAACCGTGAAAGATACAACCATCGAAGATCCTACGTTTGGATTTCACCCACTTTCCGAAACCATCGAAGCACCTTATCTTTCCAATACCATCGATGTGATGGCGGTGAGTAATTTGCCTTGTGAACTTCCATTGGATGCATCCCAAGGATTTGGAGAACATCTAATCAAGCACGTTATTGGTGGACTTTTACAATCCGAATTTAGTGCAATGATTAAACGTTCAACCATTGCCGAAAATGGACATTTAACCGAACGTTTTTCTTATTTGGCCGATTACGTAGCTTAAAATCAAACAGCTAGTAGTTGCTGATTTCAATTTACCGAACAACCATTCTTTTTGTTGTCTTCGAGCCTTGAAAGTCAACAGTGAACAAATACATGCCTGACTTCAATGATGTAAGCGAGATGGTTGATTTGTTCATGTTCTTGGGAAATTGATCTTGAATTAACAAGCGTCCGGTTAAATCGTGAATTAAGATTGCTGAAAATGCATTTTCAGATTGAATCGTTATCTGCTCAGATGCAGGATTAGGAAACATCTGCCAGTCATTGGTTACACTATCTCCCGCACCCGTAACATTGAATTCTAGATTTGAAGAACTGCTTCCACAAGCATTTGTGCAAGTTAAATCGATTGAGAATTGAGCGCTGTTGATTTCAAATTGCGTAGTCGCTTCATTAGACAAAAAGTCACCATCAATAGTCCATTCAACAGAATCACCTTCTAACACATTAGTGCTTAGTAATAATGATCCACCTTGAATTTCATAGGCAATTTCGGAAGTAGGCAATTGACTCACAAGAACACTGTCGATGATTGGTGCAATTGGGTTTCCAATCACTTCAGTTTGATATTTCACCCAAGTACCAGATGGAACATTGGGCAAAATCAATTGAATAGGTGTATTGGAATTCAGTGTAACAGATTGAACTGACAATGGATTAGCTATACTCGAAGTAAAACAGGTTACGGTTGCAGCTGAATTGTTCAGATTGTTGCTAATGTTAAATGTGATTTCAATTTGGTCGTTGGGCAAACAAACAAAGACACTTTCGAACGTCGAAGAAAAAACGGAAGCATTATTAAACGGAGCAAAACGACCAGAACTGAGATTGTAATAGCTTCCACTTCCTGTGGTATGCAATGCTTTGGCGCGAACCATATAAACCGACTGACCAGAAAGGGGCGTTAAATCGGTAAAGGAAAGTTGATTGGCTTCTGTTTCTCCAATGATTACAAAAGGTTGATCATCGCTGCTTGCACGGAGGATTAGGTAACGTGCTTGGTTGTCGCCATTTGATGCCCATGAGATTAGAGCAGTTCCCGGTTGTTGACCATTAGTTACAATAGGGTCAACCGGCGGATTCTCATAATCCAAACGGAGGGTTGGGTCGCCCATTAATGCGATATGAACCCGGCGGTAATAATTGTCGGCATTCGGATTGGGTAAGTTATGGTGATTGGAATTGAAATTCCATTGATGCTCTAAAATCGTTTCTCCAATGGTTCGGTCGAACCCAAACATATGAAAATACGCAGAAGGATTTCCACCCCAAATTTGGGTGAGCGAAGAACCAGGAGCGCCAATAAACATACGCATCAAATTGCAGTCATTATCCCAATCGCCAAAAAATGCACCAAAGGACCAATTGAAAACACTATTAATACTCGGCATCTGGTTGATTTGGCCAGCTGTGAAAATATTGTCTATGTTGGTATAGCTTGAAGTTCCAGAAATATAAGATGTCAGATATGAATGCGATTGAAGGCTGTCTCTCACATTTAAGAAATAGGAATAATTGGGAAAGATATTGTTGGTCAATGCAGCGAAATTATTGTCACCTATTTTAGAATAAAGCTCAATAAAACCATCCGTTGCAGCATTGTTTCCATAATAAAATTCCATGTTGTCGCACATGAACGCTTTACCACTGTGGTTTACCTGACCGCTTCTAAATGCATGATTTTTTTGAAGATAACGTTTGGTAAGATCGACTTCGGTTTTTCCTACAAAGCAAAATAATCTAGATAAATCGGCTCTTCCAACAGCAATTTCTGGTTTTGACGTGATAAGGTTCTGATCAAATTTTCCATCCCCCGGAATATTGTCATTTTCGGGTCTTGTTGGCACCAATGTGTTCACGGTTTCATCAGTGTAGACTCCATCTAAATCCCCATAATATACATCGGCAGGCCAAGCTCCGCGGTGCGTAGGTTGATCATCACTCATCATCACACCAGAATAGGGAACAGGAACATGTCCGATAATGTAGAGGTAGTTTTTATCTCCTTCAAGTGTTGGATAAACTTGTTGGATCATACTTTTTACCTGCGGAGGTGTTGAACTTTCACTTGTTTCCATGAGGGACACTCGGTAACCATCGGCCACTAAATCTTTTCGCATGGTTTCGAGCTCTTCTAAAATGTTTGGTTTAAGTTCAGACGATACCATCAGAATCACATTTCCACGGAAAACAACTTCAGGAACCTCACATCCAGCAAGTATATAACCTGAGAATGAACCTATGCCCACAAAGGTTCGGGTGAATCGGTATTCATAGGTTTGTCCAGGCAAATGATCGCTTGCTGTAAAAGCATTCATCAATACATTTGAGCCTTCATAGATAGGTAACGGATTTCCCCAATAATTCGGAAAAATGGGTGTTCCCCAAGATGTGTCACCAATAGCTTTTCTATAAACATCGTGGGCAACATAATGCTCTTGTGTGTAGGAGATACGGATACCCTGACTTCCCAAACATTCAGCTTTGGGGCGGAGGATAAAGTAATTAGGGATGCATTGACCATGCAGGCCAACATTAATAATTAAGAATACAGCTAAATGAAGCAAGTAGAGTATATTTCTTTTCATAAAAATTAAGTATTAACCATTATAAACTTATACAATAATTCAATTACAAATATTAACTTATTAATTTTTTTTCATTTTTTATCCCTTCAATGGATTTTTATATAGCTGATATTCTTCTCGTACTCATGCTTCTACTCATTAATAGTGGAAAACATAGCGTCCAATAAATTTAGAAATAATTCAGACTTGAGTTTACTCTAGGAATCTCGATAATAGTTATTGGAGATAAGTCCGAAGCATATTCGCCCGCTTCTTCAAGTATTCACCTGCTTCAGGTCCTTCGTTGAAAATGAGGTCGAAAGCACTTAAGTTCTCGATATAGCCAGTTTCAGTTTCAAATGTTTGGTAATATGGGAGTACCGGAATTTCATGTTGCTGCTTCGGATGAAACATGGACCGTAAATCCTTGTGTTGACTAGTTGTATCCTCCCACGAAGTATTCAATTGTGGCATTTCCAGCTTTACTATTTTGCAAAATATTTCGAGAACTTGCATGTTGAAATCGAAAAGCATTTCTGGTGGATTCAAATATAAACCCTCAAAATAATGCTTGTAATAAGCAAAATAGGGCGATTTGTTATAACCCGAAATTAAACTTCGCCAATGTTGAATTGCCCATGGTCTTTTGTTATCGATTTTTGCTTCTTGAATGAAAATAGGCAAACCTTGTTGATGGACCACTGGAATCACCAGGGGTAAAATACCTTGTGAAGTGAGTA
>JBIPLZ010000176.1:0-5201 GCA_044369395.1 Flavobacteriales bacterium
AAGGATGCAGAGAAAATCGTGAAAGCCAACAGCAGGAATGTTTCCAGCCATGATAACACCAACACTAAGGAGTTTTTCTGATGAAAATTCGTTTTCATATTCATTCCACCAAGGGCGGATTGTACTTTCCTCGAGCATGTTTGCAATGCCTAACAGTGCAAGCTGTGTATTCTCGAACGTAAACCAGCCATTGCTGTGATGCATGCGTTCGGAAATCTGCAAAAGTTGCTGCTGACGAATATTATTTTGGGCTGTTTCTGAGTGAAATGTGTTGCGAATTTCGGTGCCAAGTTGAATAAATGCTGAAATGCGTTGTTCGGAAGTCATGTTTGAATGCAATTATGTAGTAGTTTTGCGCTGCTAAAATAACTCTTAAAATCGATTGATATGGCAATCATGATAACAGATGAGTGCATCAACTGCGGTGCATGTGAACCGGAATGTCCGAATAACGCTATTTATGAAGGTGGAACGGAATGGCGTTTTGCTGATGGAACCTCGCTTAGCGGTCATGTGAACGCAGCATCGGGTGCATATGATGCATCGGCAAACCAAAAGCCGGTTCAAATGGATACATACTATATTGTAAGTGATAAATGCACCGAATGTGTGGGTTTTCACGATGAACCTCAGTGCGCAGCTGTTTGTCCAGTTGATTGCTGTGTAGATGATCCTGCTCACCGCGAAACTAAAGAACAATTGCTTGCTAAGAAGCAATACATGCATATTTAACTCGCTGCTTGAGTTTTTCACAAGCAGAATAAAATTTCATTCATGACCATTCACCGCGAAGGCCATCGTATACTAATTTCATTAATTGTCATTTTATTGATTATTAATGGGGCGATTTTTTCATTCTTACCAGATGCTGCGCTCGTTCATCAATTAACAATTATCGCTTCGAGTATCGTTTTTATTCTGGTTTTACAGTTTTTTAGAAGTCCGAATCGGAAGCAAAATTTAAGCGATGATTGGGTTCTTTGTCCAGCCGATGGTAAAATTGTAGCCATCGAAGAAGTTGAAGAACCTGAATATTATCAAGGGAAACGTTTGCAAGTTTCGGTGTTTATGTCGCCTTTAAATGTGCATGTGAATCGCTATGCTATTTCGGGGAAAGTAACGTATTTCAAATACCATGAAGGATTGTATTTGATTGCATCGCATCCAAAATCATCCACCGAAAATGAACGCACAACCGTTGTCGTAGAAAACGGAAGCCGTTCGGTTTTGCTTCGTCAAATTGCTGGAGCCGTTGCTCGTCGCATTGTTGCGTATGCTAAAGTGGGTGATGAAGCTAAGCAAGGTGGCGAATTTGGATTCATTAAATTCGGTTCTCGCGTCGATATTTTTATGCCAACGGATGTAAGTGTGCAAGTTAAATTGGGCGAGGTTGTGAAAGGTGGAATTACGGTAATTGCAAAATTTCCTAAAATTTAATTGCATAGAATAAAAAATCCTATATTTGAATTACTAAACGCAAAGACAAAAATGAAAAAATTCCTCGCAATTCTATCTCTTGCTGCTTTCATGAGCAGTTCAATGGCTTCTCCACTTGTTTCTTCTTTCAACAACGAAACTGTTTCTGTTTCTAAATTGGATAAAGACAAGGATAAAGACAAAGACAAGAAAAAGAAAAAGAAATCATGTAGTGCTGAAGAGAAAAAAGCATGCTCTGAAGCTGCTGGTTCAAATAACGGCGCTGCGACAACTGCTCCAAAATCTTGCTGTTCTAAAGATGCATCAAAGTCATGCTCTAAAGATCAAAAACAAGTAGCACCAGCAAAGTAATTAGATCTTAAAATTTAAAAAATCCCGTTTCTTAAATGAATCGGGATTTTTTTTTGTGCTGATTTTTGAAATTTTTAAACCTCAGATCGAATTTATAACATGTCAAGAAGTTCGGGTAATGTGGCTACTTCCTTAACGTTTAAATCGTGACTTAAATTCATTGTATTTACTAAAATGGTATCCCACCCTGCGTTCTGCGCGCCAACAATATCCACTTCAGGATCGTCGCCAATCATCATGCTATTATGTTTTATTGCACCAGCTTTATGCAAAGAATATTCAAAAATTTCGGGATTGGGTTTTCGTGCCTGTGCACCATCGCTGGTAATTACCTCTTGAAAAAAATCACGAATACCACAATTAATGAGTTTGAAGTTCTGTACGTCTTCAAATCCATTGGTTATTATATGCAGTGTATATCTTTTGGAAAGCTCAGAAAGTGTCTCGAGTGCTCCAGGCAATAGTCTTCGTTTAGCAGGAGTTACTTCAATGTATGCATCTTCCAATGTCAGTGCAAGCTCAGAGTCATTTAAACCCAAACGTTTTATCGTGTTTAAAAATCGATTCTTACGAAGATACTCCTTGTCGATTTTATTGGCTGTAAAAGCGTCCCAAAGCAAGGTGTTTTCAAATTTGAATATTTGTGCAAAGGTGTCTTTGTCTTCTTGAACAGCATTACTTAAATAGGTATCATGCAGATCGTCGAGGGTTTCGCGGCAATTGGTTTCATAATCCCAAATGGTACGGTCTAGATCGAAGAATAGATGTTGGATAGACATTTATAGATTGCTTAATATTTTGGGGAAATGAAGAATTACTGAAAGTATAAACGACCAAATTACTACAGATACAAGCAAATAGATATATACTTTATTTCTGTTTGGATAAAGTCGTCTGGCGAGAAGTGTTCCAATAGGAATGGAGATAATGGTTGGAGTTATCAATGCAATTCCTGGCAGACCATATTTTTTAATGATACGGACAAATACGCGGGATTGACGACTGAAGATTTTCTTTTTAACTGATTCTTTTTTTGGAAAGAAACGATATTTAAAAGCATCCCAAACAGCAAAAAGCCAATCACTGAAAAACATAAACACTGTAACGCCCATTGAGCCTGCGGAAATCGCAAAAATCAATAATTCCCAAAAGTTAAATTGAAAAGCGGCAAATGCAGATGGAACTCCCACCACAAATTTAACCATGCTTAACAAAAATAAAGGCAATAATTTTAATAGAAATGACATGGCTTATTGGGGAAAAATGATGGCAATGCTGAATCTGGGAAACGTTCGATCCCATTTAATTGCATCAAAATCAAATTTTGACTCCAAAAGCCAAATCGCCTGCATCGCCTAAACCAGGAACGATGTACGATTTTACGGTTAATTCTTCATCCACAGCTCCCATCCAGAAACTTGTATTTTCAGGGAAGTGACTTTTTACGAAATCCAAACCAACAGTGCTCGCAATTAATCCAACCACATGAATATGCTTTGGTTTGCCATGTTGAAGCAATGCCTTGTATGCTAGAAACATGGATTGTCCAGTGGCAAGCATCGGGTCACATAGAATCAATACTTTATCGTTCAGGTCTGGACTACTCATGTATTCTACTTTAATTTCGAAAGAATTGTCCTTGTGGTGTTTCCGGTATGCCGAAACAAAGGCATTTTCGGCTTTGTCGAAATAATTCAACATGCCTTGATGAACAGGCAAACCTGCACGTAAAATAGTAGCAATGACAGGCTGGTCTTTTAAAACGGGTGTTGGAGCAATTCCAAGAGGAGTAATAATATCGCTAACAACATAGTCGAGTTCTTTGCTAATTTCATAGGACATAATCTCTCCCAATCGTTCGAGGTTACGGCGAAAACGCATGCTGTCTTTTTGAATCGTAGAATCGCGAAGCTCGCTAATAAATACGTTTACCAATGAGTTTTCTAGATTCAATATTCGAGACATGATTTTAAGGTTTGAGCCAACGCATGTAAAATGGCAGGCGATTAAGTTTCAAATGTACGTACTTCGTTTCAATGCTCCCAAAACTCATGTAAAATCGTGCAAGACCCTCTTGGTCAGAACCTTCAAAATCGAATACCTCAATTTCATTCGGCGCTTGTTGCATGTAATGGTGAATAAGGGCTGCTAATGCACCATTTTCTTTGCCTTCGGGACTGTTACATGAAAAAATAAAAGTTGCTCGATTCTTCCATTCGGTGATAAATGCACCAGCAATGAGTTCGCCGTTATTATTATAAGCTCCAACGGATGCTCCATATTTTCGGAGCATACATACATTGTATAAGCGGTCAAGCGTATTGTAATGACTTATTTTCCATCCAGAAATTTCCTTCTCTTTATGATCTTGAAAAAGCTTAATCATTTGTCGAATGGAAGCAATGCCAAAATGTACATTTACTTTTCCTGCTTTCTTGATATTACGTTGGGTATTTTCGCTGAATTCAGATAAGATGTTTTGCCTATCCTGAGGCAATCTCTTGATGCAATTTGTTCGAGTTCGGATTTTGAATTCAGGCAATGAAGGACTTGAGTTCTCTGCATTCAACTGATATTCTATAAGTTGAATGTTGGGCGATAAATGCTTGAGAAAATGATCGCTTAATTCGCTCGTAAATGGACCTGGTCCAAAAATTCCCAATTGTTGAACAAATACGGGTGTAGGTAAGTATCGAAAACCCATTTTCATTTTCATAGGCAAGGGCATCATCCACGAATAATCCTCCGAAACCAAGGCATCCCAATTGTCTCCTGTTACAGCATCCAAATACCAGGTGCTTCCATAGACAAGCCCGTTGCTACTTTCGAGCATCTTCTTGTCCCATAAAATTTTATTTATCTGAGAATTTTTCAGATATCTCAATTCAGGTAGCTCGGTTTCAATCATTCAATTGCTTTTTCGATCATGTCTTCATACACCTTTTTCCATCCTTTCCAGCGCGCATTTTCTGCAAAAGATTCGTTGTGCCAAACGGAAATAAACTCTCCCTTTACTTTTTTTACTTCTTCGATCAGCGGATTAATAATGTCTGCTGCTGCATCGGGAGAAATATTCATATAGTCGCGTAATGTTCCATCCATGATTGCAAATGGATGAAGACGCAAGGCGGTTTCAATTTCGAGGTCAAGATCGTAAAAAAAGTATGGAAAACAAATACTTGCACGAAATCCTGGTTGATCGGGATAGCCCATCGTGTAATCGTCGGTAATATCGTTCTCTAAAAGGCGTTGGTAGGTTTCGGGTAGACTTAATCGTAAAAAATGTTGTCGACTTAAATGTATTTCTTGGTGCAGAATATATGCTAAACGTGCAATCTCGTTTGGTAATTTTTGAGGTTGATTATTTGAAGCATACGATGGATGGATGCCAACTTCTCCAAAATCGCCCAAGT
>JBIPLZ010000008.1:0-16865 GCA_044369395.1 Flavobacteriales bacterium
CACATCCGACTTCGACCGGGAATGTATATTGGAAAGTTAGGAGATGGCTCCTCTCTTGACGATGGAATTTATGTTTTACTCAAAGAATCGATCGATAATTGTATTGATGAGTACGTGATGGGTTTTGGTAAAAAAATCGAAATCACCATCAAAGATCGTATGGTGCGAGTGCGCGATTATGGCCGAGGAATTCCACTTGGCAAAGTGGTGGATGTGGTTTCGAAGATTAATACAGGTGCAAAGTACGATTCGGTTGCGTTTAAGAAATCGGTGGGTTTAAATGGTGTCGGAACCAAAGCCGTGAATGCGCTTTCGAGTTATTTCAAAGTGCAATCGGTGCGCGACGGTAAACTAAAAATGGCCGAATTCGAAAAAGGGAACTTAACGAACGAAACCGAAATAACCGACACGAATGATTCTAAAGGAACGCTTGTACAGTTTTTCCCAGACGAAGCCATTTTTGGAAACTATAAATTTATAAGCGAGTATGTTGAGAAAATGCTTTGGAATTATGCATACCTCAACACAGGCTTAAGCATTCATTTCAATGGACAGGTTTTTAAATCGGAGCGCGGACTTTACGATTTACTCGAACAGAATCTCAGTGGCGAACCTTTATATCCAATTATTCATTTAAAAGGAGAAGACATTGAGATTGCGATGACCCATGGCACTCAATACAGCGAAGAATATTATTCGTTTGTAAATGGTCAGCATACTACGCAAGGCGGAACACACCAAGCTGCTATGAGAGAGGCTGTTGTTAAGGTGGTTCGGGAATTTTACAAAAAAGATTTTGATGCAAATGATGTTCGTCAATCGATCATTGTGGCAATTAGTGTGAAAGTGGTTGAACCCGTTTTCGAAAGTCAAACCAAGACCAAATTGGGATCCCAAGTCATAGCGCCCGATGGCCCGGCAATTCGAACATTTGTAATCGATTTCCTAAAGAAAGAACTCGACAATTATCTTCATAAACATGCCGATGTTGCTGAAGCAATGTTGCATAAAATTATTCAAAGCGAAAAAGAGCGAAAAGAATTAAGCGGAATTCGGAAACTTGCCAGAGAACGGGCTAAGAAAGTAAGTCTCCACAATAAAAAACTGCGCGACTGCCGCGTTCATTACAATAGTAATCATGCGGTTCGTTTAGATACAACCTTGTTCATTACTGAGGGAGATTCGGCTTCTGGCTCTATTACAAAAAGCCGCGATGTCAATACACAAGCGGTATTTAGCTTAAAGGGAAAGCCGCTTAATTGCTATGGTTTGACAAAGAAAATTGTATACGAAAACGAAGAATTCAACCTACTTCAGAGTGCGCTAAATATTGAAGATGGCATGGACGATTTGCGTTATAACAACATCGTAATTGCTACCGATGCCGATGTTGACGGAATGCACATTCGCTTACTCATGATTACATTTTTCTTGCAGTTCTTTCCTGATCTAGTTAAGAATGGTCACTTGTACATTCTGCAAACTCCCCTTTTCCGTGTTCGAAATAAGAAAGACACGTACTATTGTTATTCGGAGGATGAGCGGAGAGAGGCCATTGTGAAAGTTGGGAAGAATCCAGAGATTACCCGATTCAAGGGATTGGGAGAAATTTCTCCGGATGAGTTCAAGCATTTCATAGGCAAAGACATTCGCTTAGAGCCCGTAATTTTCAAAAGAGAGGAAAATCTTCCTCAACTTTTAGAGTTTTACATGGGTAAAAACACTCCCGATCGTCAGCTTTTCATCATCGATAATCTCAAGGTTGAAAAAGATCTTGTAGAAGAAGAAGACTAGTAATCGCCTATTCTAGTTCGATTTCAGGATAATAATAGATAATATACTCTTTCAATTTTCCCATTTTGAAAGAGTAAAATCATTTTGATATCGTGTTGGTTTTCTTACACCTGTAAGTCGCATGGGCTTTGTGTGCATGGTTTGGGCAACTCTTATCTTGATTGCCTCGTTTTGTTGAAGAAAATACTGTTATGAAAACCAGACCTATTTTCTTCTCTACATCACGTTTTCAATTTGTTGTGCTCATTGGAATTGCACTTTTTTCTGTAGATGCGCATGCGCAAACCACACAAACATTTGTTGTTGCGGCGCCCTCCGAAGCACCTACATTAATTAAAGATGACGTCGATAATTTCATCTCATTTTCACCTGTGAATGTGGAAGGGAAAGTTTATTTACGCTGGATGGTCCGAAACGATCGAAAAGATGGAGTATACATTATTGAACGATCGGATGATGGAACCAATTTCGAATCCTTAGGATTTAAAGACCGCGTTGGTTCGGACAAAAACATAAAACTATTTTATTCCTGGATAGATGTTGCACCTCCTGCAGAAGAAGCGCATTATCGCATTATGCAAGTAGGTGTTGATCGCACATACACTTACTCCGATGTTGTTCGAGTAAAAACAGGAGCTGCACCTACTGTTGGTGGAAATGCAAGCAATAAATAATATTCAATCTAACATTCCAAATTCACATTCATGAAACAACGTTTACGCACTAGTAATCGTTTAAGCTTACGTATGCGCAACCGACTTCGGCAAAGCGCAGTTGTTTTCACATTTGGAATACTCCTTTCAAGCATCTACTTTTTATATCAATTTATAGGTAATGTTTCCGAAATAAGAGCTCAACAATTAAAGGAAAGAAATCATCCCCAAGCGGGTATTTTGGAGGGATTTTCAGGTAGAAAGAAAATACTTATCCATCCAGAAAAACTACCAATAAATCAGAAATTTCAAAATTTCCCACTTCTCGTTAGTTTGCGTTTGGACGAATTGAAATCATCTGCTAATGGTGGATTTGTTTCGGGTAGAAATGCAGAAGATATTATATTCACATCTACCGATGGACTTGAAATTCTGCCATTTCAAATTGAACGTTATAATCCTGAAACAGGGAAACTAACGGCTTGGGTTAGCTTTAAAACATTATCCAAACCAGAAAACGAATGTTTTTTGTATTATGGAAAATCTGATGCAGTATTGCAAAGTTCCAAGGCAACATTCGATAAAACTTTTCGAACTGTTTGGCACCTGAATGGTGATTTTCAAACGGCGGGATCGCTATACATTCCGGGCGAATTCAAGGGCACGACTGACGAAGAAGGCCGTTTTGGTTCCGCAAAAAAATTTCAAACAATTGAAAAAGGAATGGCTGTTTTTGAACCAAATGAAGCCCTTAATTTCTCGGGCGATATTTCGGTTTCTGCGTGGATAAAAAACGATGGTAGTGCTTACGATCAAACAATTATCAGCAACAGGTCATTTCATGGAGGAGGCTTTAGCTTATGGATTGACACTGACAATAAAGCTGTATTTGAAATTGCTGATTCCAAAGGCAAATTAGTATCACTCAGAAAATGTTTATTGGGAACCCAACTAGAAAAAGGAAAATGGTACCAACTAACAGGTGTGTATTCTAAAAAGAAGGATTCTTTATTGCTTTATGTAAATGGCAAACTTGACCGATCTGAAAAATCCGAAATCGAATACAATCCCGGCAAACACATTTTTTTGGGTGTGGGTCCCGATCGTAAAAGCAGCTTTATGAATGGAATTATTGATGAAATTAGAATCGCGTCGAAGGCCTTTTCGGCAGAAGAAATTCAATTATTTTATGATTCAGAAAATGATCCAGAATCATTTTTCAGTGTTGATGGGAATGAAGTATTTAGTGCATCACCCAGTTTAACACAATTTGGAATGGTTGATTTGAAAGAGAGTTCTGGACAAGTGATTATGAAATGGCAAACCTTGCACGAGTCAAACCTCGATTATTTCATTCTAGAACGCTCAATCGATGGAATACATTTTCAACAAGTTGCCCAAAAACTAGCTGCAGGAAAATCGGATGAAACACTAAATTACTTCCTGATTGATCCGGCTCCACTTTATGGTGAATCTTCATATCGTATTCGAGCGCGAAGCTTCAAAGGAGAAAGCTGTGTAACATCTATTCATAATATTCATTTCAATGAACATGAAGCATCTTTGGGAATTCGTTATGTAAGTCCCAATCCTTTCAAAGAAAATTTCTCTGTTTCCTACCGTTCGCAAAGCGCTATCGACGTAAACGTGAAAGTAACGAGCATTAGCGGACTAGTTGTGTATTCGGGTGTGATGCAGCCCAAAATAGATCGAGACAATCATTTTCAATACAAAGAAGCTGCATCATTAAGACCCGGAATTTATATTCTAAGCCTTTCGCAAGGTGATGAGCAAAAGACACTCAAAATTGTAAAACAACTCTGAACAAAAAAACGATTGATTTTTTAATCGAAACCGATCATTCTTACATCAGAGATTTCTATTGTCATCCATTACAAAATCAAAACACCCCAATAATATCAATACAAGCAGCGAATTTATCAAAGGCCATAACGCAACAAACTTACATCTGTAATGCTTCACCGCAGCTTTGGATTTCTTCGCTAAACCCCACAAATACCTTTGACGTATCAATCTGCAAAAACTCATACACTATGAAACGCACATACATTTACTCTTCCATTATCGCAGGACTCATGTTGCTTTCGACAGCAACCCAAGTAGATGCTCAGGCAGTATCTAATTCGGGAGAATCCCTATTAAATAAGTCGTCTTTAAAACAAGATTCGGCAAACACGTTCATTTCATTTTCACCAGTCTATCTTGATGGTAAAACATACGTTCGTTGGCTTGTGAAAAACGATAAGAAAGACGGAGTTTTTGTTGTTGAACGTTCTGAAAACGGAACTGACTTCGAAGCATTGGGATTTCGCGACCGCGTTGGAACTAAACTTTTAGTAAATCTATTTTACTCGTTTGTTGACGAAGAACCACTACCTGGCGACAATCATTATCGTGTT
This sequence comes from Flavobacteriales bacterium, assembly GCA_044369395.1. GTDB lineage: Bacteria > Bacteroidota > Bacteroidia > M30B66 > M30B66 > CALQRR01. The sequence goes on from JBIPLZ010000008.1 coordinate 4,868, forward strand.
ATGCAAGTGGGCGCCGACAATACTTACCGCTACAGTTCGGTTGTTAAAGTGAAAACACCTATGCAACCTCAACAAGTTGGATCATCGGCCAATGCTGGAACTGAACTACCCCTTGAATCGAAGTAATATTCATAAAACATTCTCATGAAAAAGCATTCTACCAGACTATCACACAAGGTAAAAACTAGAACGAGTATCCGCTATCGTTTTGTAGCAGCTACTGGAGCTCTCGCAGTTGGAGTTTTCTCACTTGCTCTCATATACGATATGCTTGGAACAGCTGAAGTATCAGTTGCAAACAATCGTGTAAACGGTATCGAAACACTTGCTGAATTTAAGTTTCGTAAAGAAATCCAATTTGATCAGAGTCAATTATCAGCCAATGCATCCTTGAAAGATTTTCCTGTGATGATTAACATTCAGGACAATGACTTAAAATCGGTTTCCAATGGAGGAAATGTGATTAGTGATCAAGGCTTCGATATTCGATTTACCAAGTCGGATGGGGTTTCATTATTGGAATATGAAATTGAATCGTACAATCCTCAAACGGGTGAATTGCTTGCTTGGGTGAAAATGGATGAATTAAATAGTACCAAAACTGCCCCGGTGTATATTTATTTCAGCAATAAATTTGCAGCCGACGAAAGTTCTCAAAACGCTTGGAATAAAACGTATCGTGGTGTTTGGCATTTGAAAGGAGCTTTAAGTTCTAAGATTCCTCATTCAAACCAATTTGCTCAACAAGTAAATCCAGCTGGCGACAAAGAAGTTTATATCGCAGCAGAGAAAAATTCAAGTCAATTTGCCAATTTAAATACGGCAGAAGACGTTGAAATAACGGGAGCACTAACGGTTTCTGCATGGGTTTACCTTAACGATAAAAAAGAACAAACCATTGTTTCGAAATACAGCGATTTTAATGGTGGATATCGATTGGGGATTAACAAAGATCATCGTTTAGAATTTTGGATTAATAATGAAAATGCAGAACATGCATCCATCGGTGGAAAAATTGGATCCGAACTATTAAAGAATCAATGGTATCATATTGCAGCAGTTTATTCGGATGCAGGAGATTCTATGGCCACATACATTAACGGAAAACTTGATCAATCGACGAAGACAGAAATTAGTTTAGCAGGAAGTTCCGAACCACTGCAAATTGGCAGAGAACCGGCGCGAAAAATCTTCTACTTCGGTGGTTTATTGGACGAAGTTCATTTAAGTAATGTTGCAAGAAATACTGCATGGATTCAAGCAGAATATGCAAGCGAAGTAAACCCGAAATTGTTTGCAAAAGCGGGAGCAACGGAAGTTATCGAACAACAAATTTCGATGAGTTTGTTAACCTTTGAAGGCGAAGCTCAAGGAAGTACTGTTGAATTGAAATGGCTTACTGCTATTGAAATAGAAAATGAAAAATTCACTGTTGAACGCTCAAACGATGGAACGAATTTCGAACCCGTAGGAACAAAGCCAGGGGCAGGAAACAGTAATGAAGTATTGAGTTATTCGTTTAGAGATAATAATCCGCCACTTGGCACAAACTATTATCGGGTAAAATTAACTGGTTCTGCAGGGGAAGAATATTCGATGATCACGCCCGTAAATGTGGAATTGGCAGGCGAAGCAAATATTCAAATATTACCCGCTCAACCTAACCCATTTCACAGAGATTTTCAAGTTGAATACAGTGTTCCAAATAATGGATTGGCCAAAGTAAAACTCATGAGTTTAAGCGGCGAAGTAATCCATCAGGAAGAAGTAAGCTGCGAAAAATCTTCAATGAAACAATTCATGTTCAAAGATGACAAAGGACTAAAACCAGGAGTTTATCTCTTCAGCGTTGCGCAAGAAGAAGAATCCAAAATGGTAAAATTGATAAAACGTATTTAAAACTTTTCTAACCTCAACTTGAGAAAGCCCTGTTGCATGCAAATGCTCAGGGTTTTCTATTTTATTGAAATTGATAAGGAATTCGTTTTTATGCTATTAAAGCAAATTAATAAACGATTCTTACTTACAATAAAAGGGATTTTTTGATGCGATTAATGTTAGAAAGCTTGATACCATTCGCATTCAGACATTTTCAAAGGAATCAATAGCTAATTTCTTACAGAAGTAAATCATACTGGATTTATGAAACATTGGAAAGAAACAGCTGAAACACATTTACGTATCAATAGATAAAAAGAAACCACATAACATGAAAATCAAATCAATAGGCATATCGATTCAAACTATGAGATATTTAACTTTTTTGTTGTTCATTCCCTTGTTCGGATTCTCCGCAAATGCTCAAAATAAAATGGGTAAAGGTCTTATTGGAAGTGCTGAATTAATTCCAGATAATTCCAATTTATTTGTTTCATTTTCTCCAGTATTTAATGGAGGAAAAACATATGTGCGCTGGTTGGTTTCGAACGATGAAAAAGATGGGATTTTTATCGTAGAACGATCGACTGATGGCGTTGAATTTGAAGCATTAGGATTCAAAGACCGTGTAGGGTCTCCACTGTGTGTTAACTTATTTTATTCTTACGTTGATGAAGTTCCATTGGCAGGACAATCGTATTATAGAATTATGTCGGTTGGGACAGACCAAACATTTACATACAGTGACGTAGTGCGAGTTCAAGGGGAAGTTATCTCAAAGCCAATTGACAATTCTGCAATAAACACATCGGAATAACAAATACTGTAACCCTATTACAATGTATTCGTATCTTCAAATCAAGATGCGCATAATGCGTTTTAATTTATACTAAGCGCAATCGAAAATTCTTTACATGAAAAGAAAATTACATTTTCGTACAAGGAATACTTTAAAACTAAGTAATCGATTAAGACTCGTTTATTCGGGTGTGATTTTATCTGCATTAATCGTTTCAGGATGGCTGGTATACTTAAACTTCACAAAGCCAAAAACAGGTTATGCTAGTGATCAGTCGCCTTTAATAGATTTTAGTTGGAAAAGAAAAATTCAGTTCGCAGATCAATTAATTCAGTCGAATGAAGTACTTACCGATTTTCCGTTATTAATTCACATACGTGATTCAGAATTTCGCTCCATAAAATATGGCGGAAAAGTTATTCATCCTAATGGATACGATATTCGATTTACCAAGTCCGATGAAAAAACATTGCTACCATCGCAAATAGATAGCTACAACCCACAAACAGGTGAATTGGCAGTTTGGGTTTTGTTGGATAGTTTATCGGCAAAGAGCAACAAAGATTTAACCATTTTTTATAGTAACGCAACAATCCGTTCGGAACTTCCTTCAATTTTATGGAATGGATTATATCGTGGAATATGGCACATGAATAATTTGCATGCGTCAAATAATCGCAAATTTATTGCTACCTCATTGGGCACCAATGAATATGAAGGAAAAATTGGAAAAGCAAGATTATTCGAAGCATCGCGCAACGACGCTGCCTTTTTCCCAAGTTCGAATGATTTTAATTTAATAAATAATTTTAGTTTTTCTGCATGGATTAAGTTAAACGAATTAGGACGCGAACAAGTTGTTATTTCTAACGAGGACGGCATATCTGGAGGTTATAAATTCTTTATCTCGAAAAATAATAAATTGGATATCGAATTTATTGATGTGTCAGGAAAACATATTTCAATTTCTCAAACATCCGAAGGAATTGCTTTAGAAAAAGATAAATGGTATTTTATTTCAGGAATTTATTCCATGAAAGAGAGTAGTTTAATTACCTATTTAAATGGTAAAGTCGACCGGAAATTATTCATCATTGAATCGCCAGGAAGCTCGCAATCAGGACTTCAAATTGGGCGCGAATTAAACAACAATCAATCGTACTTTAATGGAATAATCGATGAAGTTCGCATTTCTGCAGAAGCATTTAATGAAACGAGATTTGCTGCAGAATATAAAAATCAATTGTTTAGTGAGAAACTTTTCAAGGTATTCAATTCAGAAAAAATTGACATAAGTACAATCTCATTGAAACGGAATAAAGCGGGAATAAACGAACTCAATGCTCTTGAAACTTCCAATCAAGAAAACGCTAATAATTTACACGCAAAGAAATTCTATTTATCCAATCAAGCTCCTGGAACATTAACTTCGAGTATCGAAGCACTTCAATCTAGAATGGATTATATCCGACGAGTTTCAAATGAGAACCTTGAATAATAAACGAATACAAGAAGCTTAAATCAATTGGTTTTATAAATTGATGCTGAAAAAGCGCAGTTGAAGCAATTATCTATTATTGCGATTATATCTGAATCCACCACCATCGCCAACATTAAATTTCACGAAAATTTCGCTTGCGCCAAGTCTGTTTGAATTGGATGTTAAATTTGAAACGGTAAAATCGTAAGCATATCCCAATGAAAATTGATCCCAATCAACAGATAATCGACCAATGTATGAATCTTTTAATCGAGTAAATAAACCAAGTGAGATGGATAGAGGTCGTTCATTTCCTGTATAATTTGATCCGCTATTAAACTTGTATTTATAGGTTGTGCCAAATAGCATCTGCGAAAAGCTTCCTTGCCTTTGATAATAGAAACCGGGCATAATAACTCCGTCTGTTCCATTAATTGATATTTCAGCATTTGCAAAAGCTGTATACCGAAGGGGTAATCTTTCTGATTCGAGCTCAATAAATGAATTGTTCGGTCTTGAGAGATGATATGCAGCAATACCGATATTTACTCGTTTGTCTGCATTTTTTGCAACTCCTTTTACTTTCCTATAATACGAATACAAAAGCCCAGCTCCTGCATCAAAATATCCAAATGATTGGTTATTAAAATCCTCTCCACTTGATATACTAGAATTGTAATTTAATCCATCGAATTGGGATGTCCATTTACCATCTATATTATCAAACGAACGCTGGCAATATCCCACATTTACTGCAAAACTGAACTGGTTTCTATTATCTATTCTAACATGATCGGCAATAGATAATGCAACATTGTTTGAAACCATGCCCATATCTCCAATACGATCGTTGAAAAAAGTTAGTCCCATGGCAAGAAAATTACTCTTACTTGAATTATCCTCAGTAATACGAGCATCGAAAGAAGCGTAAGCTGTTCTGAATGAACTTCCTAATTGCCCCCATTGTGTTCTGTATGCCATATTTGCCTGTAAACTTGAGTTGGCTCCAGCCAAAGCAGGATTTAAAATCATGGGCGCATTTTCCGTATTTGAAAAATGAATGTCTTGCGCCAACAATGTTTGCGATACTGATATAAATAGCAGAAATAAGCAAAAGTTAATTTTCATTTTATGTCAACATTTTAATTAATTGCTATGGTTTCTTAAAATTACTAAATTAAAAATCGGAAATTTCGAGGGGTTTCTAACTCTCAATAAAAACTTAATCTATCATCTCTTGATAGCTTCGGTTTTAAGTATAAATGTAATAATTGTATTTTCAGTTATTTCACCAATGTAATAGTTCCCTTTTTGTTTACCACTGTTCCGTCGAGTTGCAAAATGTATAAATTGTACGCATAAATACCTGAAATTGCTAATTCATCCTTGTAAAATCCATCCCAACATTTGGTAATATCCTCTGTTTCGAAAACTTGCTCCCCCCATCGGTTGTAAACAACAAATTTGAGTTTATCGACACAGTTGCTGAACAAACAAAGAAGTTCGTTTGCAACAGGTCCTTTTCCGTTAGGAGAAAAAATGGTGGGAATAAATGGTTCATTGCATCGAATGTCGACTTCTATGCGGATAGTATCCATCGTTGTGCATCCAAATGCATCTGTACCCATTACGACGTAGGTGATTGTTTCTGTTGGATTTGCGATGGGCGATGGGCATGTATCACAACTTAAGCTATCGCTTGGGTACCAAGCATAATTTACTGCACCCGATGCAGACAACTGCAATGACTCCCCCTCAAAAATAGTTGCATCAGATGGAATAACGGTTACATTTGGCAGTGGTAAAATAGTAACATTTACCGTTACAACACTATCACAACCAGCTGAAGTAGGTAGAACGAAATTATAACTTCCGCTTTCGTTAAATATTTGTCCTAAATCGTTTTGATAAGAACCGCAAGCGTTAATGTTTTGCTGGCTTGAAGCATTTTGGTTTACTGTAAGATTTAACGTAATAACACTATCGCAACCCGCTACGGAACCTCCACTTAAGGTAAAAACCGGCGTATTAGTGGAACTTGTATATGTATTTCCATCAATCCAATTAAAAGATTCACACACGGTTTGAACATCGATATAGGGCACAAAGTTATTGACACTCAAGTTGAGAGTTGCTACAGAATCACAGCCCTCGATGGAAAATAGATTTACGCTTTGAGAACCTGCAGAATTAAATATGACTCCGTTCCAAGTGAAAGGAAGCTGAACATCACAAATAGCAATACTAGAAGATGACGTATATTGTTGGACTACTTCCAGAATTAAAGTAGCAACAGAGTCACATCCTCCAACACTCTGAAGGTTTACATTTTGATTACCCGAACCATTAAAAACTACACCGTTCCAAGTATAAGGCAATTGACTGGTGCAAATTGTTTGGTTGGTTGTTGATGATAGCACTTCTGCAACATTTAAATCAAGCGTTACCAATGAGTCGCAACCTGTTACACTTTCAAGATTTACACTTTGGACACCTGCTTGCGAGAAAACAATTCCGTTCCAATTGTATGGTAATTGACTACTACAAATACTCTGAGAGATGGATTCAGAAGTTGGATTGTTTATAGTTAAATTGATACGAACAGTTGAATCGCAGTCTGCAGTATTTTGAAACGTATAGGTGTATAAGCCACTTTGAGTTAACTCGATTCCGAGGGGATTTGTATAAGGCTCGCAAGAGTTAATTGTAAGATTAATGGTATCGGCCAAACATTCAGTACATGGCACTATTTCGTCAGCAGAATTTATAAGATATTCAGTTCCAGCAGCATCAACTACCCTAGCCGGAAAAGAGCTTGGCGCCAACGTATTAGTTCCGTTTGCGTACTCAGTCCAAAATTCGGGCACAGTACATGATTCTGCAGGTATGGGAAATGGATTAAAACAACCAAAAACTAGCCACGTATAACCACACGCAACACATTGCGCTTGGTTGGTTATTGTTGTATTTTGAGATGGAGTGTAGTACTCCCAAACATATGGTCCAGATCCACCTGCTACCGTGTATGTGCCATTTGTTTCCAAACATACCGAAAGTGCCGAACAATTATTTACAACAATACTGACTGTTTCACTTCCACAAGGCAGTTGATAAGTTACCTCAAAAACACCTTCCCCAACCGAAGCCGGATTAAAAAGTCCAGATGCGCTTACACCAGGTCCAGACCACAAACCACCACTCGTTACCGATGATAACTGAAAAGGTGCGTCATTGATACACAATCCAGGTACTTCGCAGAGCGCAGCATTACAACATTCTGGCAGAGGCGGAGTGCATGCAGAAGCAGCAAAAGACTGAACTCCACCAGTTCGAACATTTGCGCCATCATCGGCTGTTGAACCGCAAGCAATTAAGTTTCCATTGGTAGATACTACTACATCGTATACTTTAAAGCTTGTTGGATAATTACTTAATAAAGATAAACTTTGATCGAATTTGTATACACCATTTGTCGACCCTACGTATATATTACCACAAGTATCAATATCGATTCCGCTATTTCCAACTGCTGTTGATGTTCCAAAGAATGGAATCGTTGTTACAATATAACTACCCGCAGGAATTGCGACTGTTGTAATAAGATTTCCAGTAAGAATTGCACGTTGTTCTAATCTATCGCCACGATTTATATACAGATAATCGCCATATGTTTTTATAGCTTGAATTCCTGAATTACTCGATCTGAAGTTTTCGCACTTATAACCAAGCACATAGCCTGTGGAAGTTTTTACATTGCTTTCTCCTTCACCACCACAAGCATTCAGATTTTGATTAATGAACCCAATTGTGTCGTGTGTAAGGTAATAATATCTGCCATTCTCAGAGGATGTTAAAGAGCGCACTTCATTTCCCGCATTTATTCCGCCAAGAGGTGGTGATGTTGTTACTTGTAACTCGCTGGTAACTGCACCCGTAGTTGTATTAATTTCGTATATGAAAGGAACTGGTAGGAGAGCACCTCCGGTTCCACCAACTATCAACTTGGTTTGATCGCAATTGAAGCTTAGACTCCAAAACTCTGTTAAACTAAAAAGAGAACCTGGATTTGGATTATTCCACACAACTGTAGCAGCGGAATTAATTTTTTGAATTGCGACTTCAGTTCCTTGTGTAACGTAGGTATTACCGTTTAAATCGGTGGCCATAGTCCCCATCCAATTGGTTGTGTCGTAAGGTGTATTGTATGTCCATTGAACAACACCTGCCGAGTTGTATTTTATTAACTGCATTGGCATTACACCTCCAATTACATATGTATTACCTGCTGCATCACGATCACATTCCCATACGCAATCCCAATTAGTATTGAAAGATGGGGTTTGAATCCAAGGGTCAATTACGAGAACTTGTGTTGGATTTGTGTTGTTTACAAAAAAAGAACTATACCCTGAATGGAGCTGAAAAGATGAATTTAATAAAACTGTTGGAGCATCCTTATAGAAACATACTGGGGCATGTTCTGTTAGCAAGCCGAATTTTGTTTTGGAAATTAATTGCCCCTCGTCGTTAAGCTTAATTTTTTTAGATGACTTTAATCGGGCAAGCGAAATATCTGCTCCAGGTTGAATCTCTAGACTGTATTTGAGTCCTCCTTGGGGATGAAATTCATAGATCACATCAATTCCAGGATAAAGATTTTTACAACGCACTTTACGACCAGATGCAATATTGTTTTGATTGACATGATGTCCATTTGCATCTTTAAACCAATAACTATGATGAAATGAATTTACTTCTTCCAATACCGTTTCAGCGTTAGGATTTGAACCTATCCATTCATATTCAACAAGATCACGAATCACCTTAGAATCTCTCTTAGAATGCTCTTTTCGTTCTTCTTCAAGCCATTCGCCCGGTTTAGAAAAATCTTTTTTTCTATGTTCTTTTAATTCCTCATTTCTAAATTCGGCAATTTCATCGAATTGAATTTCTCGCATTCGAATAGAAAACCCAGTTGAATAAACTAAATAGTCTTCGTTATTTCCATCGTATACAAAACGAGGTAACTGATTAGTTTGAGATTTAAAATGATTGAACTGATTTTTGTTTTCAACAAAACCTCTGTTTTCAGATGGTGAGTGGCTCCAATTTTGAGCTTCTATTGATGTATTAAACAATAATAAAAAACTCAAGAAAAATAAACGGTAAGCGTTACCCATATATTTATAAATCGAAATGTAAAATCAAATATAATGGATTATTTAAATTTATCCATAAAATCAATTTTACAAGATGAATTCTATAATGAATGACATTTATAGATTTTTGATTAAATATTAATTCGAATTTAAATTACACATAAACAAACTGATTTTTTTGAAATAAAAATCCCTTTACGGATTTCAATCCGTAAAGGGAAAACTGTTCTTTCGATCTAAGTATTATTGTTGGATATCAAAAATCAACTTACATCAATGTCCCAATTTTTAAGGACTTTATTCTTCTCATTCACCACACGAACAACATATTTCCCGGTTTGAAATTGTCCAATGTTAATTCCAATGGGAATGGAGGTATTTCCGGCAGGTTGATTAACATACAATTCAACAGTATTCATAACATTACCCTGTGTATCGGTAATTTGGACTGCTAAATTTTCGCGTTCTGGATTATAAAACTGTAATACACCGGATGCATTAATGGGCCTGCCAGAAAACTCCATTTGATCGCCACTTGCGGCAGCTTCATATTTAATTTTATACCAACTTGATTTAATACCTTCGAGCTGACAAATTAAATTTGTTACTTTTTGCTCTGTTAAGCTATCATCTCTATCCGAATATATAGAACCAATTTGATGCTTATTCGTAAAATGCCACACAACATTTTGATAGAAACTATTTGAAATTACTTTTTCTTCATTCATGGTGTGCAATGTTTTAATTAAAAAATCACTTCCCATTTTAGTTTCTACAAAGTTCAATCCTTCTTTAGGGCTGCCAGCGGAACTATTACCACAAACAGCTTCAACCCAAATATCTTTCTCCTCTTCTGGATCTAAACGAATTGCAACAGGTCGAGTAACTACAAAGGGCTGCACATTTCCAGTTACTGGCATAAACATCCTACCTGATTCCAAATTAACCGCTAAATTCTCTTTTTTACGATTTTTCAAATGTAATTTCATTCTTCTATTTCCACTTTGATTCGCTTCTACTTTGAATTCAACAAAGCGCTTTTTCAATGCATCACCAAATTGAATTGATTGAGCTTGCATGTTCAAACTGATCCCCAGCATGATCAATGCTATAATTGATTTAGTTTTCATGGTTTATTTAGTTTGATTGGTTAATACAGTTAATGCTAATTTATCTGATTTCAATTTCACGAAGCGGAATCCATTTTCCTGAGGTTCTTCGGACAAATCGACTAAAGCTCCAACTAGGAATTCTTTTTTTGTTAGTTTTCCATTTTCCTCAAGAGTTAAAACAATCCTTCCATTGAATTGCAAATCATTAGTGGGAATCTTGATTTCAGAAACTGGATGCTCAAAAGTTTGATGAAAAACAACTTGCGGAAAGTTTTGCGAAAAATGCACCTCTTTCAGTTTTGTATCAGCACATGTTTTTAATTCAATCCCTTTTTCCGGACTTTTCCTTTGTTCGAAATAAGCGTATTTACCAGGGCATTTAACAAGAACAGTATAGCCAGATCCACCCAAACTGAACGTTGTTTTTTGGGGTGTTTCTTCTTTTACCCAGCAGTTCTTTGCAGCATGCCACATATACCAGCCTGCATTTTCATATTCTTTTTTACTTTCCATAGGAAGATTCACTCGAAATCCTTTATCATAGCATCGTTTAGAATGGATTTTAACATCCAGGGCTGAAATTAAAACCATTGACTGTCCTTTTTCATTAATCGTATTATACGATTCATCAATTTCAGAAAACTCAATTTTTCGATATTCAATTTTAGGAGTATCACCTTGTGCAATAAGCAACACAGGAAATAGAAGGTTTATTAATATTGTATATTTCATGATTTCTAATTTTAGATGTGTAATTAAAACAGATATTCAAATTACTAGAGAAATAAATGACTAATTCGTTTGATGTTTCTTATCGTGAAACATACATATTACTCTTATCGATTAAATTAATTAAACCTGCATTAGAAGGAAGTTGACCATGAAAGAAGGGACGTAATTGATTATTACTCTCCCATCTTTTAGTTGAAACTGTTTTATTAAAACACTCTTTCATAGAAATATTAATTACCTCCGACTCCTCTCCCCGTTCGCTTATAAACCTAGCTAGAATTGAATATTCTGACAACTCTCCTTCGTGGCTTGCAATCAAAGCTTTTCCACCCATAACAATTTCGGCAGGATACATTAGTGAATCATTACGCATTACAAAAGCTTCTATTATTCCAGAATTTTCAGGTGCTAGGATAAGTTCATTTTTAATCTTCTTTGCCACTCTACTAATTCGGTAATTACCCGATTTTTTAATGCGTAATGAGAAATAATTTAATCCATTTAACTTCTCATTAGTAATTTGATTTGAATTTAATTTCATCCAGCATTGAGTGTCATCTTGGTATTTCTCAAGAATTAATTCTTTATCAGAAACTTTTTCTTTAAAGGGAATTAGAACATTCTGATTTTCATTTCCGTAATTTTTAAAGTTCAAATTCTTTAAAACATCAATTTCATCGTTTCGAATTTCAGAAAGGAAAGTTCTCTTTGTTTGCAATCGAATTTCAGGTATGGAATCATTGGAAATATAATCGCAAAAAGGCATTCTAATCAACTCCCCCCTAACCATTTGAATTAAAGTATCCCTCTGGCATTCGGGATTACTAACTAAATTTGC
>JBIPLZ010000178.1:0-5174 GCA_044369395.1 Flavobacteriales bacterium
TGGGGGAAATATCCAACTGCGCCTCCATTGGTGCGTGCATTCGATAACAACCCAACCAGTCGCCCTTTGCAAGATGTTGGTTTGGATGGCTTAGCAAACGATTCGGAACGTGTCTTTTTTCAAGATTATTTAACAGAAGCCCAAAGTGTATTAACTGCCGATGCATACACACAATTGCAAGCCGATCCATCGAGTGATGATTACCGATTTTTTCGTAGTTCTGAATGGGATGCTCAATCGGCCGACATCTTAACACGCTACACATTATATAACGGATTAGAAAACAATTCTCGTTTAGGAGAAGACCCGATAGAATCTTATCCAACAGCAAGCACGCCATTACCTAATATCGAAGACATTAACAGCGATAATACGCTCAGCACATCGGAGGCATATTTTCAGTACAAATTAAGTCTACGACCTCAAGACATGGTTGTTGGACAGAATTATATCATCGATAAAGTTCCCGGAAAAGGTGAATTGGTTGATGGCAAAGCAATCGATGTAACTTGGTACCAATTTCGTGTACCGATTCGAAGTTACACCAATAAAGTTGGATCAATTAGTGATTTCCGTTCGATACGTTTTATGCGGATGTTTTTTCATGATTGGCAAGAACAAGTGGTGGTTCGTATGGCTCGACTTGAACTTGTTCGTGCAGAATGGCGTCGTTTCGAATACAGTTTGAAAGAACCAGGATTATACATCGGCAATGATTTAAACACCCAGTTTCAAGTATCAACCGTTAACATTGAGGAAAACGGAGATAAAACTCCAGTCAACTATGTTCTTCCTCCACAAATTCGTCGTGAAGTTGACGTAACAACAACCAATTTACAGCAGCTAAATGAGCAATCGTTGCAAATGCGCGTATGTAATTTGGAAGATGGAGATGCGCGTGCAGTTTTCAAAAACACTAATTTGGATATTCGTCCATACCGCCGAATCCGCATGGAAATCCATGCTGAATCGATGAATAATAACCAATGGCCAGATAATCAATTAACTGCATTTATACGGTTAGGAACCGATTTCGTAAATAACTACTACGAATATGAAATTCCATTAAAGCGTTGTGCTGATGGAACATCAAACCCCGAAGACATTTGGAACAACAGTTTTGATTTCTTGTTGGAATCCTTAACCAATGCTAAGATTGAGAGGAACACCCAGCTATTGAGTAATCCTAATGTGAAATACAACATTCCGTTTTATGTTCAAGATCCGAACCAGCCTGAGAACCGCATTACAGTTGTTGGTGTTCCTCAGATTTCGGGAGTTAAAACAATGATGATTGGGATTCGGAATCCGCAAAACGACGAGATCAATCCTTGGCCAGATGATGGATCCGTTGGCTGTGCAGAGATTTGGGTTAATGAACTTCGCGTTTCCGAATATTTCGAGACAGGAGGATGGGCAGCTAACGCACGCGTAACCGCAAAACTTGCGGATCTTGGAACTGTTGCATTGGCTGGAAGTCGAACAACATTTGGATTTGGAAGCATTGAGAAAAAACCGGCCGACAGAGCACGTTCCAATACCACAACCTATAGCTTAATTAGCAATTTGGAATTAGGGAAATTCTTTCCAAAAACTTGGAATTTATCGATTCCGCTTTATTGGGAATTGGGTGAAAACATCAGCAATCCACAATTCAATCCATTGGATGCCGATGTGAAATTTCAACGCGCATTGGATTATCAACCTACAGAAGGAGCGCGCGATTCATTGACACAACTATCTCAGGTTTACCTAAAAAGGCGTAGCATCAATTTTACAAATGTTCGTAAAAACAAAGGGCAAGGAGCAACCAAATCACATTTCTACGATGTGGAAAATTTAGATTTTACATACTCCTTTTCAGATAATTTCCAAAGATCTCCTCAGGTTGAATTCAATTACACCAAGAACATTGATGTTGGTTTAGGATATACGTTTGCACCACAAGCAAAATCGTGGGAACCATTTAAGAAAGCTAAGATTTTCGAAAAAACGAAAGCATTCGATTTAATTAAAGACTTCAATATTGGACTTACTCCGTCCCGATTGGCATTTCGATCGGACATTGCGCGTGATTTCAATTCCCAAAAACTTCGGAACACGTCTGATATTGCGTTTTTGAAAATTGACACCACCTATTTTAAATCATTTACATGGAATCGGGTGTATGACATCAAATTCCCATTAACCAAATCACTCCAACTCGATTTCATGGCCACCAACCAGAGTCGTGTGGATGAAGAACCGGGAGAAATCAACACCGATTCGAAAAGAGATTCTGTTATCCGAAACCTTGAAAGTGGCGGACGAAATACCAATTACCAGCATACATTCAATGCAGCTTACACCATTCCATTTTCGAAAATGCCGATCTTGAATTGGGTTTCTGGAAATGTGGCGTATGGTTCAACGTATTCTTGGGTTGCAGCTCCATTGGTTCGCGATACCATTGATATTAATAGTTTCGCTAGTAATCCATTTGGGAATATTATTACCAATTCCAATAGCATCAATACAAGTGGCCAAGCAAACCTCACCCAGCTTTACAACAAAGTTCCTTATCTGAAAAAAGTAAATCAGAAGAAACCGAAAAACGCAAAAGATAAAAAGCCCAAGAAAAAGCCCGTAGATCCGAAAGATCCAAAGGCAAAGAAAGATTCAACCGAAAAGAAGGAAACTAAATTTGATATTGTTCTTCAAAATGCAGCAAAATTCTTAATGATGCTGAAGAATGTATCCGCTACATACACCGAAACCAATGGAACAGGATTACCTGGATTTGTTAATTCGAGTAAGTATATTGGGCGCGATTGGAAAAGTGGCACACCAACAACCGGATTTTTATTTGGAAGTCAGGAAGATATTCGAGGATTGATGGTTGAGCGTGGTGCTTTAACACGCGATACCACATTCAACAATGCGTTTACCAAGACGCTTTCTCAAAACCTCACATGGAATGCAACTGTTGAACCTTTGCCTGGTTTGCGTATTACCATCAATGGAAATAGAACGTATTCCGAAAATTTCAGTACGATTTATAAATACAATGCGAATTCAAACCAGTTCCAAGAAATCAGCACATTAAAAACAGGAACGTTTAGCATGTCAACAAATACCTGGGGGACAGCATTTGAGAAATTGGACAATAATTTACACAGTTCACAAAACTTCCAACGTTTCCTTGATAATCGAAATGTAATTGCAACGCGACTTTCTTCAAATCCAATCAATCCAGCAAACAATTATCCTACTGGATTTGGAAGTACTCAGCAAGATGTATTGTTGTATTCTTTCATGGCGACATACATGGGCAATGATCCAACGCGGCAAGATTTAACGCTCTTCCCTAAAATTCCAAAACCAAACTGGAGAATTTCATACGATGGTTTGAGTAAACTCGAATTCTTCAAAAAGTACTTCAAGACAATTTCCTTGAGTCATTCGTATCGTTCAACATTCAACATTGGTTCATTTACTACGAACTTATTGGCCCTTCAAGATCCGAATTCGGTCGATCAAACAGGCAATATTATTCCACAATTAAGCATTTTGATGGCCTCCATTTCCGAGCAATTTGGTCCGATGTTAAATGTGGACATGACTTGGAAAAATAGTTTAATTACCAAGTTTGAGGCGCGTAAAACCCGCGATTTATCAATAAGTCTTCAGAACTCCCAAATTACAGAGGTAAACGGTAAAGAATTCACCATTGGTTCGGGTTACATCTTCAATAACGTGGAGCTTCCGTTCAAAGTGATGGGTTCGAATAAGAAAATCAAAAGCGATTTAAATTTTCGATGCGATGTAACCATTCGAACAAACAAAACTGTAGTTCGAAAAATACCAATCGAAGGAGAAACCATTTTCGACCCTATTCTTTCTGCAGGTCAACAGAATATCACGATTAAAACAACTGCAGATTACGTAGTAAATCAGAAGTTTACTATCCGACTTTTCTTTGACAGAACCTCTAATAAACCTTTTATTTCCAATCAATTTCCGAATTCAAATACCAGTTTTGGTTTGAGTCTTCGGTTTACACTTAACCAATAAAACTTCCGAAATTTTAAGGCAGTATTTCTTCGAGAATTTGCACCTTGCCCACAAATCACGTAGGTTTGAAACAAAATTAAAAATCATGAATTTTCCAGAAAATCTTCTTTACACTAAAGATCACGAATGGGTTCGCGTTGAAGGCGAAATCGCTGTTGTAGGTATCACTGAATTTGCCCAAAGTGAGTTGGGAGATATTGTATTTGTTGAAATTGACACTGTAGGTGAAACAATCGATGCTGAACAAGTTTTCGGTTCGGTTGAAGCAGTAAAAACCGTTTCAGATTTATTTATGCCAATTTCTGGTGAGATCACTGAATTTAACGGCCTCCTCGAAACAGCTCCTGAAACAGTGAATAGCGATCCTTATGGCGATGGCTGGATGGTGAAAGTTAAAATGACTAACGCTGACGATATTTCAAACTTATTATCAGCTACCGATTACAAAGCACTTATCGGACACTAAGTTGAAAGGCAGGTATATATTACCCGCACTTGTTTGGACATTCGTTGTTACACTTTTAACACTTATGCCTGGAAAAGATTTGCCGGAAATAAACCTGATTAACTTCGATAAGTTTGCACATATTGGCGTATTTGGATTGTTAAACCTCTTGTATTTGAGGTGGCAACGATTCGGTATTGAAAAAGGAATTGAAGCATGGCAAGTATCGCTCATTGTAATCCTTTACAGTGGTTTGATTGAGTTGCTTCAAGGCATTTTTTACGTTGACCGCTTTGCAGACTGGGCAGATTTTGGAGCAAATACTTTGGGATGTTTACTCGCTTGGGTTCTACTTCCAATGCTACCCAAATTTTTACGATAAGTCATTATTCCTAATTTTGAGTTTGAACCGAACATGGGAACTACATTGAAAAATTACAATCCTGCATTGAGTCCAACAATCGATCAAGTTGGTGTTGAAGAACGATGTGCTCGATTTCAGTCGCGAAGTATAAAAGATGCAACCAAAACGGCAGGATTAAAGCTCGCTATGAGCATGATTGATTTAACCACCCTCGAAGGAAAAGACTCCGAAGGAAAAGTAAAACAGTTATGTTACAAAGCCATGCATCCACACGATGCCTTCCCAGGAATTCCGCAGGTTGCCGCAATTTGC
>JBIPLZ010000179.1:0-5162 GCA_044369395.1 Flavobacteriales bacterium
TACTGTTTATGATGAATTTTCAATGTATTATGTCAATTCAACAGAGAATACTGGTTACTTTTCCTTTATACTTCAAGGAGGTTTTTTATTCACTCCGGTTAAAGAAATTATAATCAGCTCTTCTTTTGGATTAGGATCAAGACGCTATTTTACAGCTGCGCCTAACAGTGGTAATCTTGCTCAACCAACTGCTACTTTCCATTTCTCAGTAGGATACCGTTTCTAAATCTCTGTTTCGACTTCTGCAAAACGAATATCAAAATCGTTTTCTAGTTCCAACAGTACAGGTGCATATAACTCTGGAATTACTGGAAGAAGCAATCCTTTTTTTGTGCAATTTCCTAAGAGTAGATTTTTCAATGAAATAGCTAATGGAATTCCGACAGTCTTGCCCATAGCTGTTTTTACATTGTTCTCGCCTTCAATATGAAGAGAGCTACTCAATTGCATGTTTTTTCCATCCAAAGTATACTCGAACAAATGTTGCATAACTACCAAATCGCGATCTTGCGGTTGAAGCTTCCACTTTCGCTCGAGTAAATCTTGTAGTATAAAGGCCGGACTGTGATTGCCTTTTAATGGAATAGGAATATTTTCTGTTATTCCTGTCCAAAGAATTTTTTCAATAGACTCTGCTTCATAATCACTTCCCATAAAATCCACCAAACGAGATTTTAGATCTTCCCCCGAACCGGGAAGAAATGCCTCAAAAAAATCGAAGTAAGTCGTTGAATCGGTAAGTGGGAATAAATATGAATCGTCTGTTAATCCAAGCTGCACAAAAATATTCCATGCTCTACAGAAGCCTGAATGACGTAAGGTGCCCCGAAGCATGGTTTTAATTTTATGCAATCCATAGATTTCCTTGTAAGATAAAGAATCACGGTTTGGATAGCCATCATACAGTGTTTCATTTGCAAAACGAATGGTATCGGGCTCTCTATAAAGCCGAGAATATGGTTTGAATTTTAATCGCCCATTTTCTAAATACTTTGCAGTTCCTTGTCCAGCTAAAATTACATTTCTAGGATTCCAACTAAATTTATATCCCCAGGGATTATCGATACATTCTTGAGCAACCAAGCCACCACAATACGATTTAAATGAAGTAATCTGAGCTCCTAATGAATGTAAACGATCTATGATTTGCATGGCCGACATATGGTCAATTCCAGGATCAAGGCCACATTCATTTATAAATTGCAATCCTTTTGATTCTATTTCTGGGCGCATTGCACGCATTTCTTCACTTTCGTACGATGCCGTGGCCATATTTACTCCCAAACGAAGACAATCTTTCGCAACGATCGTGTGCATAAATGCTGGTAACATGGACACGACCCAGTTTGCTTCAGAAATGAGAGCTTCTCTTTCGGGGGCTTTGGTAACATCCACTTTCACCAAATGGGCATTGGTATAACTTGAAAAAAGCGAGTCGAGATGATCGGTATGTTGGTCGACGATAGTTAATTTCCATTGATGTGTTTTACACAAATGGAACATGTATTCAATAAAATATCCAGCAGACCGACCTGCACCCAAAACAACTATATGCAACATGAAATAAATTATTTATTGGTGATGTCAATAAAACCACCTTGGAAACCACGAATATGAAAGGTGTTGCTTAATTCGCCAAATTGTTCAGTGCGCGATGCATGAAATTCAAAACCACCAGATATTGTAAATATATCATTGGCAATAGAATAATTGCTGATGGAAATTCTTCCGGAATCAGCTATAAAAGTACGTTGACTAGCATCGCGGTATTCAATTGAAACGAGAGTATCAGAAGGAGACAAAGTAAATTCAGATTCATCAGTCCCCGGAAATCTTAACGCAATCTGAGAATTATCAGCACGAGAAATAACCAAATAGTTTTCAATTTCCAGAGCTTCATTTAAATATATTGCTAGTGTTGATCGTGTATAAGTTGTATAAGCCCCATTTATATTAACAGCACCAATAATTTTATCTGGAGCATCTTCTTCAACATTCTTTTCTTCTTTTTTACAAGACGATAGAACAATCAAAGGAATCAATACCAAAAGCGTGATAAATTGACGAAAATGTGAGTAGATTTGATGTGTGTGCATAATTGTTCTAAATAAAACAAGTGGGTAAATATACTAATTACCATGTATAATAAAATAACTTATTCGTTCAAATGACCGAAAATTCATAGGTTTGTATCAATGTTCAATACGTCAGAGCTGGATTCAATCCGGCAAATTATTCAATCAACAGTTCCTGTTTCAATCGTTGTTCATCGAAATCCAGATGGAGATGCATTGGGTTCCTCCATTGGTTTAAAACTTTACATAGAAAAACGGTATAATCGTCAGGTGCAAGTTGTAATTCCTGATCCCTTTCCAGAATTCTTAGAGTGGCTTCCCGAAGCATTCTCAACGCTTGAATTTGAAAAAGATAAAGAGCAAACAACCGCTGTTTTAAACCAATCTGGCTTGATTTTCTGCCTCGATTTTAATCATCCTTCTAGGGTTGGTTCTATGGAAGATGTTTTAAGGAAAACAACCGGTGTCAAAGTCATGATTGATCATCATCAGGAGCCCGATGCCTTTGTGGAATACATGTGTTCGGAAACAAGCGCTTCGTCGACCTGTGAACTTGTGCTCGAATTTATTCAAGCCGATGGAGGCGATTCATATATAGACGAACACATTGCCAAATGTTTATACACTGGAATCATGACTGATACTGGCTCATTTCGTTTTTCGGCAACAACACCGAAAACGCATATAATGGCAGCAAGATTAATGGAAACCGGATTCGAACATTGGAAAATCCATGAAGCCATTTTCAATCAAAACACGCTACATAAATTGCAACTTTGGGGATATGCTTTAAGCCAGAAAATGTTTCAAGTTCCTGGATTAAACACGTGCTATTTTGTAATTACGGCTAAAGAACTCGAAGAACATAACTACCAAGAAGGCGATTTAGAAGGCTTGGTAAATTTCGCCTTGAGTATTCGCGGAACAGTGTTAGGTGTAATGTTTAGCGAGCGAAAAGGAGGAGTGAGAATGTCATTTCGATCGATTGGAGATTTTCCTGCAAATCAATTATCCAAGAAATATTTTAACGGTGGAGGGCATATCAATGCTGCTGGTGGCTCATCTGAAACTAGTTTGGAAGACACTGTTGATTTATTTTTAAAAGTATTACCCGAATTTAAAGACCTGCTAAATCAATGAAATCATATTTTGGGTTAATCGTACTTTTTATTTTACCAGTTTTGATTTCTTGTGGTCAGTCATCCGACCCCAAACAAAATTCAATGAGTGATGCAGAAATACAAGAATCGCTCATAAAAATTAATCAAGACATGAATAAGCGCGAGTCTTCACAAATAGATTTGTATGTCAAAAAAGAAAAACTTCACGTTACAAAAACGGGAACAGGCTTACGTTATGAGATTTATAAAAAAGGAACAGGAAAACAGGCTATGCCCGGAATGAGCGCTAAGTTAAAATTCTCGGTTTCTCTGTTGGATGGCACATTGTGTTATTCATCCGATTCATCCGGCCTCGAATCTTTTATAATAGATCATGACCAGGTAGAAAGTGGCTTACACGAAGGAATTAAACTTTTACATGAAGGTGATAAAGCAAAATTTATTTTACCTTCGCACCTTGCTCATGGATTGATTGGCGACAAGGATAAAATTCCGAGAAGATCGCCCATTGTTTATGACATCGAACTCATTCAACTTACACAATGATTAAACACATTTCCCGGATTTCAACCGGTTTAGCAAGCATCGCAGTTATTCTGCTTAGTTCATGTGATTCCTCTCGTCACAAAGGTTTTAAAGAAACAGAAGACGGACTTTTTTATCAATTTCATCGTCAAGATGAAAGCGGTAAAGCCCCTCAATTAAAAGATATTTTATATGCTCATATGTCTTTGAGTTTAAAAGGCAAAGGGGATGAAGGCAAGGACTCAATTTTATTTGATTCTAAAAAATATCCTGATTTCCCAGAAGGAATTAAGTTTATTCAACTTTCCGAATCTACCTTTAAAGGCGATTTGATGGAAGGTCTTAAAATGATGCACAAAGGAGATAGTGCTTCGTTCATTATTTCGGCAGATTCATTCTTTTTGGTATCTAACAAAATGGATAAATTACCTCCAGGTATTGTTGCTGGAGATGAATTAATCTTCCAAATTGGACTTGTTGATATTCAATCGGAGCAAGAAACAATGAAGCGTATTGAATCATTACGATCTCAATCGAATACGGAACTAAAAGCCATGATGGATAAAATGCAAGCGGAAGAGCCTGCTGCTATTCAAGAATATCTAACTCGCAAAAATATTACGGCTAAACCAACTGCTTCAGGATTATACTTCATTGAAACAGCCAAAGGAAATGGCGCAAAAGCTAAACCGGGTCAGAAAGTAACCATGCAATACACTGGTTATTTATTGAATGGTAAAAAGTTCGATTCCAGTTTTGATCACGATGGACAACCTTTCACCTTTACACTTGGTAATAAAGAAGTAATAGCTGGTTGGGACGAAGGAGTAGCGATGATGAATGTTGGTTCTTCTGCAACATTTGTTATTCCATCTTCTTTGGCTTATGGTTCTAACGGTCAAGATCCAATTCCTCCATTTGCACCTTTGGTATTTGAAGTACAATTAATGAAAGCCGAATAATTATGAAGATGTTTAATAAATCAACATTCATTGTTAGTTAATAAACAATTGATTTTTAATATCTAATGATTTGAATATGAACTTCAAACAATTTATTGTCATTTTTTTAATCTTTTTTACGAGTTCATCAAAAGCTCAACTAAAGGAATTCGAAATTGCTAAAATGGTTCATCCCGAAGTGCCAATTGTGCAAGCAAACTCCAAATTTGTAGATGATGCACTTTTTATTGTTTATTCATCACTTGATAATCTGGATTTCAGAAGTTCGGTTGGAGCAATCGATTTACAAAATTATAATACACGAGCGAATCGGTATGAAATTTTAGTGAAGCCTATAAAGCAAATGATTTTAGTAAGTTCTAGCGGATTTATGGAACAAAAAATTGCAACTATCAACCCCAAACCCAAAGAGGACTTTTATTATAAAGTTGAAGCGAAATTATCAAGTGATATTAAAGGAAAAGGCAAATTGAAAATTG
>JBIPLZ010000180.1:0-5130 GCA_044369395.1 Flavobacteriales bacterium
GGAATGTAGATCTAAGTACCGGTAAACTAAAGTTGAAATTTGAATTCTCAGAGCCAATGGGTTATGCCCCAAACTCTTTTGAAATGGAAATAGAAACCAAAGAATTTACAAAACCAAATATTATTGTTGCTGATAAAAATATTTTTTGTGAAGGTGGTGTAATAAAAAAGAAAAAAACGATAACACTGACAGCTCTTATCCAGAATATCGGATTTGGAATTGCGGAAAATGTTACTGTTAATTTCCAAATTCCAACCTCTAATGTTTCAGCTCTTACGCAGGCGAGTTTGAACTTTTCGAAATTGGATCCAAATGAAGTCAAAACGATTAATTTCGACTTCATCGTGAGTGATCTTTACCCTTCCAATTCAGTTCCAATAAAAATTGTTCTATCAGAAAAATATGGTCGATTTGCTCAAAGTTCTACTTTGAATGTTGAAATCAATTCTAATGTTCGCACTGATGCTCCAGTTAGCGTAATAGCCCAAAAAGATGAGGCAGAAATAGTACCGGATATTGCTGTTGCAAGTTTAACCGCTGAAGTCGACAAAGATATTCCCTTAAATAATACTAAAAACCCCAATAAATACGCCTTAATTATTGGAAATGAAGACTACACAAGTAAACAGCCAGGACTTTCTTCTGAGAGCAATGTTGCCTTTGCGGTGAATGACGCGCGTATTTTTAAAGAATATGCTCTGAAAACAATGGGAATCCCTGAACAAAATATAACCCTTCTTACAGATGCAACTGCAGGACAAATGAAGCAAGAGATAGTGCGTTATACCAAAATCATTGAGGGTTTAAAGGGGAAAGCTGAGTTCGTATTCTATTACGCTGGTCACGGACTTCCTGATGAGGCGTCACGTACCCCTTACATCATGCCTACCGATGTATCATTTAGTAATCTTACTGATGCCATCGACCTTATCGATTTTTATAAAAAAATATCAACTGCAAATCCTGCAAAAGCCACCATCTACTTAGATGCTTGCTTTAGTGGTGGTGGTCGCGATGCAGGTTTGTATGCTGCAGTTGGTGCACGTGCTGTTAAAATAAAACCCAAAACGGAGGAAATTATCGGCAACATCGTTGTTTTTGCCGCCACCTCTGAGGATCAAAGTGCGCTTCCATATAAGGACAAAAAACATGGAATGTTCACATACCATATTTTAAAAGCCCTACAAGAACATAAAGGAGATATTACTTACGGCCAGCTAGAAGATTTTCTGACTGAAAAAGTCAATGTGACGAGCTTAACCATAAATAGAAAGGAACAGAATCCATCCATTTTAACGGGAACATCCGCTCGAGAAAACTGGGAAGGTTGGAAAGTAAAATGATTTTGCTTTAATAAATTTTGATTGTTTTTCAAATAATCAAGTAACGCATTCACTTCACTTGTGTTCCGTTCAGGGCAAAATTCAATCCCCGAGGCAACGAACAGATCTACCGCCCTTCTTATCTTCGCGATCCCGGCCTATCGTGCTAGAGTTGTAATACAAGAGGCGGTACCAGGCAACCCAGGTAACGTTAGCATGGTCCTCCTCAGAACTCCACCAGTTACCGTAGATGCCAATGACGATGAATGTTCCATTCCGGCCTCGGAAACCGCCCGGAAGACCTGAGAAACCACTACTGTTCGTGCCAACGCAACAGTCCGCACCATTACCATTAATATTCCAACCGCTTGTAGTTTTCATTTTTTGACCAGCATTCCCTAAACCTCCCAAATAATCCGAAAGTACAGTCCATTCTTCATCACTTGGCACATGCCATCCTACAGGGCATAACTTTTTGGTATCCACGGCATACCAATTATACAAGTTTCCGTAAATGGCATTATTCTCAGGTTTATTGTCATAAAAACAATAGGCTCCGGTGCTAAGCGTGCTCCAAGCGTTGGACTCTGAAACATTCGGGATCGATACACCATCATTGTATTTACTTGTACGCAGGTTTTCGGCAAACCAAAGCTGATTACCTATTTGAACGGTATTGTATATATTCCCATCGATATCTTTTACCGTTTTCGTTGCAGGCAAAACAGAAACCTGAACCTTATACTTTCCCTCAAAACTACTCCTGTCCTTGAAAACTTCCCATACAATTCGTTTTGTTCCACAAGCAAGGTTCGTTAGGTCACCACTGACCGTTTTTGGAATCACTTTTTCGCCGGTTTCAGAAACGAACTCCAAGCCAACCGAATAATGATCATTGGAAACGCAGCCTATGAGATCATAAGTCACCACTATCGTTTGTCCTTCAGCATGAAAATCTACATTCTCGATAGTTTGAGAATGGATCATTATATGATGGAAAAACAAAATAAAGAGAAATTGGTGCTTCATGTCACAAAATTAAAACTACTTACGATTCAAAAAAATTAGCTTTACTCAGTTTATCCACTAATCCTTTATACAACGCACAGAGAGTCCATTTAATTTATTATCATAGCTTCTGTAGACTCTAAAGCTACCATTAAATAGGTAAAAGTTCCATGCAACATTTTTACCAAACTGCGAAGAACTCCAGTAGTAACCACGGCTCCCTATTCGACTGAATATTCCATTTAGATAATGTCCACCCGGAAAACCAGAAAAACCACTTTCATTTGTACCGTTTCCATTATAACCTTCATAATCATTCCAACCGTATGTGTTTTTCATGTACTTCCCCGCGTAATTTTCACCACCTAGAAAGCGAGTAAGGTTTGTCCACTCTTTTTTGGAAGGCACATGCCAGCCTTCAGGTGCTAGGCCTCTGGAGTCATTGACAGCATACCAGTTATATAGCTTACCGTACTCAAGAGCATTCGACGCGTCATAATTATAATGGCACCATACAGGTTTCCCTTCTCTTCCTGCTCTTTCCCAATCTTCACTTGATCTTGCCTCTGGAATTGCATCTCCATTTTGAAACCTGACAAGGTCTAAGTTTTCACTCATCCATATTTGATTTCCAATTTTAGCGGAAGAAAATTGTATGATTTTTACCTCTGCGATATACTTTCCTGATAATTGGATTTCGTCCGACAGAACATCCCAGACAATCCGTTTATTTTGTCCAGGTTTTATATTTTTGAGGTCACCATGTAAAGTTTTAGGTAGCACTGCCGATTCTTGTTGGTCTTTGAAATTCAATTCGAGATTAACTAATGTATCAGGGTTAGAATACTCAAAATCGAATGTCACAACAATTGTCTGTCCTTCCGAATGAAAATCTACGTTTGCAATTGTTTGAGAAAATATTGTCGAATAGAAAAACAAAAAGCCAACCAGGTATAGAAACCGCATCTTCCGAAAGTAAAAATTGTTCTTTGAAATTTATTTATCCTTTATACATCTTATCGGATATCCATCTCGTAAATTCGCTTTATCTGTTTTTAGGAAGAAGTTGATATCAGAGCTTCCTTCGTATTTCATTTTATAAACACTTAAAGATCCATTTTCCTCGGTAGGATGAGCTATCCACCAACCGGCCCAAACTCCATCAAAATCCTGATATTCCGCATCATAATTTCTGAAACCATTCGGCAAAGCTCTAAACGGATTTTTATACCAACCCAATTGATTTAAAATTCGGGAGAAAGAATTAAAAGTACTTGTCATATTAAAAAATGCTTCTTCACGAGTCAAATAATCCGAATGCATTTCAAGTACGCGATCAATTAATACTTTTTCATCCTTATTAAATATTGTATCAATAAATAACTGCCTCTTCACATTATTCCAACTAATTGAAGCCTTTAATTTTTCGGCGGCAAGGTCATTTCCCCCCAGAAACTCAATTAACGTTTTCCAATCGTTGAGTGTGGGAACGTGCCAACCAGAAGGACATATTTTTTGATTTGTAACCACATAGGCATTATACAATCTATCTGAATTTTTATTATATTCATCGGCCATACAAGAGCCACCTGATGAAAGTGTACGCCATTGATATTCATCTCTAACCTTCGGAATATTTACTCCATCATTGTATTTAGTTGTCTTTAAATTCTCAGCAAACCATTCCTGATCACCAATTTTAACTGTTCTGTATTTATTTCTGTCAACATCTTTGGCTCCACTTCCTTCCCGGTATGGATATTCCATTTTATTTTGTATGGCTTCTAACTTAACAGCGTAATTACCCGTCATCATAGTTACATCTTCATACATATTCCAAATGATTTTATGTGTTCCGCACTCAACATTGTTCAAATCACCTCTAAGACTCTTTGGAATAATTATTTCGCCAGACGAGCTGATTAGCTGAACATTTATGGTGAACGGCTTAAGAAAATCCCTTCTATATGCTTCGTCAGTTATACCTTTAATTTCCTCATCACAGCCATTCAACTCGTAAGTAATCACAATGGTTTTTCCTTCAGAATAAAAATCTACATTTTCGATAGATTGAGAAAGAACCAAGGAACAACTCATCAGTAAGCCAATTGCAATTATGTGCTTCATAACTCAAAAGTAGAAATTACGTCCTCTTTTTCTGCAACGCATAGGCGTTTATTTTTGGAATGATCAGATGCCTTTTCACAAATACAGAGATTAAACATTAATCCTTTATGCAACGTACAGAAAAACCATATCCCTTGGAGCTACTATTTTTACCGGCATTATAAACCGAATGATAAAGATGAAAATAAAGGGCCCCACTCTCATTTAATTCATTAGAGCAAAAAAAGTAACAGTCAAAATAAATGTCAGCAAATACACCTTTTGGACTTCGATAACCACCCGGCAAAGCTGAAAATTGACTAGAATTAAGCGCTTTGCAATTTTCAGCCCATGCCCATAAACCCGTACTCTTCATTTCTCTACCCGCAAGATTATTACCTCCGAGATAATTAATTAAATTATCCCATTCCTTTTCTGCTGGAACATGCCAGCCAACAGGACATAACTTTTTAGTATCTACTGCATACCAATTATACAAGTTTCCGTAAATGACATTATTTGACGACTTATTATCGTAAAAACAATACGCTCCGGTGCTAAGCGTGCTCCAAGCGTTGGCATCTGTAACATTGGGGATTAGGGTGCCATCATTGTATTTAGTTGTTCTTAGGTTTTCTGCAAACCATTCTTGATCACCAATTTGAACAGTTTTATATGCATACCCGTCCTGGTC
>JBIPLZ010000181.1:0-5127 GCA_044369395.1 Flavobacteriales bacterium
AGCCGGTAGTTTTTGTGAAGAATTGAGGTTAGTCCAGAAATTTTAAATAGAATTCGCGATCATTTTTAAGCTTCTGAAAAATGCAACAACAAGAACTGATTAACTTTCCACTTTCCCCTTCTTACATCTAATCTATCAAGAGGTTCGCTTCAAGGCTCACTCGGGATTAATCATTTCTAAGCTTCGGAAAATTCCTCAGCAAGAACTGATTAACTTTCCACTTCTTACACCTAATCTATCCCGAGGTTCGCTTCAAGGCTCACTGGGGATTAATCATTTCTAAGCTTCGGAAAATTCCTCAGCAAGAACTGATTAACTTTCCACTGTAAAACTTTCCACTGTAAAACTTTTAACTTTTAACTTTTAACTTTTAACTTTTAACTTTTAACTTTACCCTTTCCCCTCTTACTCATTCATACGAACTTTCTGATTTCTTAACAGGCGAAACTAAAACTTCAACGGGCAATCCAGCGTCCTTCCATGAATCGATTCCATTATCCAAAACTATGGCTGTCGAAAATCCTTCTTCCAATAACCATTCTGCGGCTAAGTTGCTGCGATAACCGCCTTGACAATAAATAAAAACGGGTTCGTAATGAGGAAGCTTTTTAGCAATCTCTTTAAACGTTTTCGAATCCCAATCGATGTTTTTAGCTCCTTTAATATGCTCTGCTTTAAATTCATCCGCATTTCGAACATCGAGAATAGTGCCTTTTAAATGAACCGTTTTAACTTGAAAAGCTTTTGCATCGAGTTTTTCGAGACGGCCTTTTTTCTGAGCAAAAACCGGAATCGCAATGAGAATGGAAATGAATATTAAAACGTTTTTCATAATCGTTTAAAAAGTAAGAACTGCTTCACCTAAGTCTAAAACCGGAACATCCACAAATGGTTGAATAATACTTGCGCCTGCAGCAGAACGATATCCGCCGGCACAATGAACCAAAATGGGTTTATTCGTTGGTATTTCCGAAATGCGTTCACGTAACTCGGGAAGAGGAATTTCGAGTGCTCCAGAAAAAATGCGTTTCGATGCTGTCTCTCCTGGATTTCGGATATCTACAATGGTAAAATTAGATGGTGTTTGACGCACGTCATCAACTTTAACTTCATGCATTGTATTTGTCAATAAAGATGGTGTTGTTAATGCTCCTTTGATGCGACTTTCATACCCAATTTTTGATGCTTTTCTTATGAGGATTTCAAGTTTTTCTGCACTTTCAGCAATGAGATAGAATGACTCTTCAGGTCCAACAATGGATCCCAACCAAGTCTCGAATTTTCCTCCATCCATAATATTGATTGCACCTTGAATATGCCCTTTTCGATAATCTGTTTGAGGACGAGCATCGATTATCAAAGTGCCTGTTTCGAGGTCCGAATTTTCTGCAATACGAGGAACTGCATTCACACTTGTTTCGAACGAAGAAGCTCCTTGTTTGTTGATGGCAACATCGTAACCGAAATACTTGGGGATAAAAGGTTGGTCTTGCAAAAGCGCATTGACAAATTCCTGTTCGTCGTTAATTTGGAAAGCATAATTTGTTTTTTGCTCTCGTCCAATACTGCTCGATAAATCACTGCTTAGGTTTTTGCCACATAAAGAACCCGCTCCATGAGCTGGATAAACAAGCACATCGTCATGAAGTTTTTTCAATTTATCTTGGACAGAATGGTACATCGCACGCGCAAGCTCTTCTCGCTTAGCTGTCATGTTGCCCACATTTTCTCGTAAATCTGGACGTCCTACATCACCAACAAATAGGGTGTCTCCAGAAAAAAGTGCATGTTCTTTTCCGTGTTCATCTTTTAATAAAATGCAGATACTATCAGGCGAATGACCAGGTGTATTCATTGCCGACAAACTCACCAAACCCAGAGAAATAGTGTCGCCATCGTCGAAAGTTTTGTGCGGATAATCTGCACCCAATAACTTACTCACATAAATCTCTGCACCTGTATGTTTTGAAATTTCGTGGTGACTGGATACGAAATCGGCATGTGGATGCGTTTCAATAATGCCAACAATTTGAGCTTGATGTTTATGAACGAATTCGTAATAAGGCTGTGGATCTCTTGCTGGATCAATTACAATTGCTTCACCTTTACTAATTATAACATACGAGCCATGAGCAAGGCCTTTATCGTAAAACTGTTCTATAATCATGTTGCTGTTTTTTAATTACACTGCAATATTCGTCAAAAAATTGCTAATGAGGTTTTTCGATTGTTTAATCGATTCATGTGTTTATTAACATCTTTAATTGTAAATCTTCTTTTTTTAAAAGAAATGCAGTGATTTCGTTTCGGTAGCTTTGAATAATAAAATTTTTTATGATGCTTCGAATACTCGTTTTAATTGTTCTGCTACTCTTTCCTATTTTGGGAAATGCAAGCTCTGCGAAGCATTTTTCGACGGGTATTTCTCCTCAAATTGAGGATTTATATCATCGCATTAAATCGAAAGGAAGTTCACACAAATTAGAGTCTATTTTCCAAAAACTTCGTTCAACCTATGGATTTAATGGGGTTGTATTGATAACCGAACACAACCATGTAATATATAAAAAAGCTTTTGGATATGCCGATATAGAAAGTCGCGATAGTTTAAAAGTGAGTAGCCAATTTCAATTAGCTTCAGTATCAAATCAGTTTACGTCCATGGCCATCATGATGTTAAAGGAGCGTGGTTTTTTAAGCTATGACGATAAAGTAACACGCTTCTACCCAAAATTCCCATTCCCTGAGGTAACAATTCGTCATTTACTCACACATCGTGCAGGACTAGCCGATTACCGTTGGTTCATTGAACCTTATTGGCTCGACAAAGACAAGCCGATTTCGAATCAGGAGATGATGCGCATGTTTTCAAAGTATAAACCAGATCCTTATTTCTCAGCAAATTCGAATCATTCGTTCAGCAATACTGGTTATGCTATTCTAGCTTCCATTGTAGAAAAAATAAGTGGAGTTACATTTTCTACATTCATGCAAAAAGCTGTTTTTGAACCTTTAGGGATGAAGCATTCGCAGGTTTACTCGAAATGTGAGCATGCCAATTTACCTAGAAATGTTTGTGGATACGAACGTAATGGGAGTTGGAAGGCGCCCAACGATTGTTTCAACGGGATTACTGGAGATAAGAATGTATTTTCAACAGTGGAAGATCTTTTTATATGGGATCAAGCTTTATACGGCAATAAACTCGTTAAGCAAGAAACATTAGTTGAAGCATACAAAGAGGGTAGCCCCGAATTGCAAGGTTTTAGAAATTATGGATTTGGATGGAGAATCAATAAACAAAACCCCGAAAAGCAAATAGTTTATCACAGTGGATGGTGGCGTGGATTTCGTACTTTTTTCATGCGAAATTTAACCGATCACAATGCCATCATTGTATTAACCAATACGGTAAATTATAATATCAATAGTTTAAAGGAAGTTAACCAGTTGGTTATGAATTCCAATATTGATTCTTTAGTAGTGGATTGAATTGCATGTGCATTATTTTGTAAATTTCGGCTCATTATACTCAGATTAATGTTTAAAAAGATTCTTCTAGGAATTGGTTTATTCCTTTTTGCCTCAATCACAGCAATAGTAATTTGGCTTTACACACTTGTACCTGATTATTCAGGAGATAAAAAATTGAAAGGCCTAAACAAACAGGTTGATATTTATTACGATAATTATGGAGTGCCTCATATTTATGCGCAAAATGAAGCGGATGCTTATTTTGCCTTGGGGTATGTAGTAGCTCAAGATCGTCTTTTTCAATTGGAAATGATTAATCGACTTGCATCTGGTCGCTTATCCGAATTACTTGGAAATTCGATGGTGAAGACCGATCGTTTTTTTCGAACGTTGGGATTAAATCGTCACGCAAAATGGTCGGCTCAAGAATTTTTAAAGCGCAGTCCTCAGCCCATTCAACAAAGCGTTAAAGCATACATTGCAGGTATTAATCAATACATTAATCAAGGAAAAACTCCCATTGAGTTCTCCATGTTAGGAATTGAAAAAGAGGCGTATACTTTAGAAGATGTTTTTCTTGTTTCGGGGTATATGGCTTTTGGATTTGCTGAAGGTTTTCGAATCGATCCGATGGTAGAAGGTATGTATCGGAAAGTGGGCGATAAAATGATGTCGGAGCTTGAGCTAGGTTGGCCAGCTGGAAGTGCCACAATTCCAGTTAATCCGCGCGTTATGTCCAATGCGGTTCAATTAAGTCAGAACTTGGATCAAATTTTTGAGAAATACCCTGTGGCACCATGGATTGGTTCAAACAGTTGGGTTGTTGCTCCAAAGAAAACCAAAAGTGGTAAAGCACTTTTATGCAATGATACCCACATGGGTTATTCTCAACCATCTATTTGGTTTGAAGCACATATCGAATATCCGGGCTTTCGATTTTATGGTAATCATTTAACCGGCTTTCCATTTGCCATGACAGGTCACAGCGATTTTTGTGGAAATGGTCTTACCATGTTCGAAAACGACGATGTGGACTTTTACATCGAGCAACGTGATGGCAATAATGTATTATTCCAAAATACTCCCAAGGCGCTCAAGGTATTCACTGAAACGATTCATGTAAAAGATTCAGCCGATGTTGTTCTTCAGGTTGAAGAATCAGAACATGGTCCCTTGATAGATCGTGCTATGGATAATATTCCGATTTACAATCAGGCAATATCTGTATGGTGGTCGTATTTGAAATTCCCTGCTCGAACACTAGAAGCAGTTTATGAAGTGAATCATGCCCGATCGATGGATGATGCCCGAAATGCAGCTTCTAAAATTGATGCACCGGGATTGAATTTAATGTATGGAGATAAAGACGGACACATCGCATGGTGGACAACTGCTAAATTGGTAAAACGCCGTCCCGGATTATTTAGTAAGCGCTTTTTGGACGGAGCAACAGGGAACGACGAACCTCAAGGCTGGCTCGATTTTAGTCAAAATCCACATTCCGAGGATCCGGCTTCAGGATTTGTATATTCGGCAAACAATCAACCCGCAAGCATCGAAGGTGATTTATATCCAGGGTATTACGTTCCAGAAAACCGTGCACTTCGAATTGTGCAGGAGTTAAGCAAGCAAGACAAATGGGATTCAAACATG
>JBIPLZ010000182.1:0-5125 GCA_044369395.1 Flavobacteriales bacterium
CTCGGCTCTGAAAAAAATCCAAGTAAGTGATGTCAATATAAACGTTAAAATAATGGATGTTAACTCTTTGAACGTTGGAAATAAAGAGCCCTTTGCAATGATTTCTAAATTGTTTCGATTTGTTTTAAAAATGATGGATGGAATTATGAAAAGTGCATTTAAGAAACCCCAAACAATGAAGGTCCAATTGGCTCCATGCCAAAATCCACTGACAATAAAAATGATGAATGTGTTTCTGATTTTCTTGAACATCCCTCCAGAATTACCTCCAAGTGGAATATAGAGGTAATCTTTAAACCAAGAAGAAAGTGATATATGCCATCTTCTCCAAAATTCGGCAATGTCTCTCGAAAAATACGGATACGAAAAGTTCTTCAATAATTCAATTCCCATAAGACGCGCAACTCCCAAAGCAATATCTGAATAGCCCGAAAAGTCGCCATAAATTTGAATGGAGAAAAATAAAGCTCCTAATACCAAAGACATTCCAGAATAGTCGGACGAATTATTGAAAATCTGATTCGCAAATTCAGCACATTGATCTGCAATGACTATTTTTTTAAATAATCCCCATAAAATTTGGCGAAGTCCATCAACCGATTTACTGTAGTCGAAAACACGTTTCTTTTTAATTTGCGGTAGAAGATGTGTTGCTCTTTCAATTGGGCCAGCAACGAGTAGTGGAAAAAAGCACACAAATACCGAATAATCTATAAAGTTTCGTTCGGCAGAAATACGTTTTTTGTAAATATCAATAACGTATGATAAACCATGAAACGTATAGAATGAAATCCCAATAGGTAGAATAACTTGGAGTGTAAACGGATTCACATGAATGCCAAATTCACCAACAAATGCAGCAAAAGATTCGGAGAAAAAGTTAAAGTATTTAAAAAAACCAAGGAAGCCTAGATTAATCAAGACACTCAGCCAAAACCAAAATTTTCGGAGCTTTTCGGTTTTTGAATTTTCCATCTGAAGGCCAGTGAAATAATCAAGTAATGTGGAAAATATCAATAGAAATAGAAAGCGCCAATCCCAACAAGCATAAAAAAAGTAACTTGAAACTAATAATAAGATGTTCTGAATTTTCAGTTTATAGGGATTTATAAACCAATACAAAAAATAAATAATGAAAAAAAATAGGGCAAAAATAAATGAGTTGAATATCATAAATTGTTGATGCTTCTGCTGTTTTAAATAGTTTACTATTTAATTAATCTCCAAGATTTTCTCTCAGTTTTCATGAGAGTTCAAAATAAACAAAAATAAATGAAGATTAAACTAATTATTAGATGTTAATTGAAGTCACCTATTCTGTTGAGTTTTGACATCCATTTTTTAGAATGAAGTAGACGTTCTTTTATTAAAACAATGAAAATTAATGAGATGTATATTTAATTTTGTCGCTCGTGCACCTTTTTGCCATTTTCGTGTTTAATTCGCACAGGATTCAATTATGGGATACAGCAGTTTAAAAGAATGCATTGATGACTTAGAAAAACATGGTCATCTGATTCGTATTAAAGAGGAAGTAAATCCTGTTTTGGAGATGGCTTCCATTCAATTACGTGAATATCAAAAAGCGGGTAAAGCCATCTTCTTTGAGAATGTGAAAGGAAGTAAGTTTCCTGCAGTGTCAAATTTGTTTGGGACAATTGAACGAAGCAAATTCATGTTTCGTGATACGTATTCAGACATTCAAAAACTCATTGCTTTAAAATCGAATCCCATTGCAGCCTTAAAGAAACCTTTTCATTATTGGAAAATGCCTTTCTTGGCTTTGTCGGCTTTGCCAATGAAAGCACGATTGGTCAAGCCCGTTGCATTTGCACAATGTAAAATCAGTGATTTACCGCTCATTCATCACTGGCCAAAGGATGGTGGTGCTTTCGTTACATTACCGGCAGTTTACACCGAAGACATTGACAAACCTGGAATCATGAATTCTAATTTGGGAATGTACCGCATTCAATTAACCGGAAATGAATACGAATTAGATAAAGAAATCGGACTCCATTATCAATTGCATCGGGGCATTGGGGTGCATCAATCGAAAAGCAATGCTCAAGGTAAACCACTCAAAGTGAGCATTTTTGTTGGCGGTCCTCCTGCTCATATTTTAAGTGCTGTTATGCCTTTGCCTGAAGGGATGTCTGAGTTGACTTTTGCCGGAGCGCTTAATAATCGACGCTTTCGTTATTTTTATGATGAAGATGGATTTTGCTTAAATGCAGATGCGGATTTTGTTATCACTGGCGAAGTATATCCAAACGAGAACAAGCCCGAAGGTCCTTTTGGAGATCATTTGGGATATTACAGTTTGCAACATCCATTTCCTGTGATGCGCGTCAAGAAAGTGTATCATCGAAAAGATGCCGTTTGGCCGTTCACTGTAGTTGGTCGTCCGCCGCAAGAAGATACGAGCTTTGGTGCCCTCATTCACGACATGACCGGCGATGCAATTCGCGATGAGCTTCCAGGAGTTCATGATGTGCATGCGGTTGATGCTGCAGGTGTTCATCCATTATTACTCGCCATCGGAAGCGAACGGTATACGCCTTACCTCAAACAGGAAAGACGCCCTGCCGAACTAATCACTATTTCGAATCATATTTTAGGAACGGGGCAGTTAAGTTTGGCCAAGTATTTATTTATTGCAGCGAAAGAAGATGATGCTTCATTGAATACGCATCATGTGGAAGAGTTTTTTAAGCATATTTTAGAACGTATCGATTTACAACGCGATTTGCATTTTCATACGCAAACTAGCATCGATACTCTCGATTACAGTGGCGACGGATTAAACACGGGTTCGAAGTTGGTCATTGCAGCTGCCGGAAATAAGCGCAGGGAACTTGGAAATGTGCCACCTTCTGGTATTACTTTGCCTGAGGGCTTCGCAGATTTTCATTGCGCTCTGCCCGGTGTTTTAACTGTGAAAGCTCCTGCCTTTATCAATTACGAAAAAGCAAATAGCGAAGTAGAGAATTTTGCCAAACACATTGATGTTACATTAAGCAATGAATTTCCATTGATTATTTTGTGCGACGATTCGAAATTTACTTCCGAGAATTTGAATAATTGGGTTTGGGTAACGTATACGCGCAGCAATCCCTCGCATGATATTTATGGAGTTGATGCTTTTCAAAAATATAAACATTGGGGTTGTAATGGTTCACTCATTATTGATGCTCGAATAAAGCCGCATCATGCTCCAGTTTTGGAACTCGATGAGGAAGTTGAAAAACGTGTTGATCAAATTCTTTCAAGAATTCATTAATTTCTCCAAACAAGTAAACAACTTCTCTGTTGTTGATTCAAGATGTCGTTTATAGGAAAGATTTTAAGTCCGGGTTCGCGTGTTTTTAAACGTTTGGTTTATGATGCACATGTTCATCAGATTCGTGGGTTAGGATTCGTAAAATGGGTTGCACAAAATGTGTGTTTTGATGATCCGAATGTGCGAATAAAACCCATGCTAGTTGAAGGATTGGAAGCAGCTTGGTTTGAACCCACAAAATTGGAGTCGAATCGTGTACTCTTGTATTTTCATGGAGGCGGCTACAGCGTATGTTCTTGGGAAACACATCGCAGTTTGATAAGCAATTTGTGCAAAGCTTCTGGAATGCGCACCTTGGCAGTGAATTACAGACTTGCTCCCGAGCATCCTTTCCCAGCTGCGGTTGACGATGCCGTAACTACCTATAACTTTTTGTTGAAAACCGAGCAGTCTTCTGACATAGTTGTTGGAGGCGATTCGGCAGGTGGTGGTTTGACGATGGCATTGCTTTTATCACTCAAACATCAAGGAATTCCATTGCCGTTTAAAGTAATCGCACTTTCTCCTTGGCTTGATTTAAGTGTTCCATCGGAAGAACGAAACGAAAATGTACATCAGGATCCTTTGCTTGATGCACATTCGGTGAAAGTATGGGCGCAACGTTATTTGCAAACAACAAATCCACAAAACTGCTTGGCATCACCCATTTATGGCGATTTAAACGGTTTACCACCAATGCTCATCCATGTTGGTGAACGCGAAATGTTGCTCGACGATACCGTTCGATTTGTTGAAAAAGCACGCGATGCAGGTGTTGAAGCTCATCTTAAAATTTGGCCATCGATGGTTCATGTTTTTCAATTTCTTTCTGCAATTATTCCCGAAGCAAAACAAAGTGTAAATGAATTGGGCGAATTCATCAAAAAATAAGTGAATTATGCCTTATTTTACATTTTATTTTAATTTATCTGTTATTTAAACGGAGCCCTTATTTTACAATCATTGCAGAATGAAAATTCACCTTGCTTTTCTTATTTTATTTCTAAATGTTTTTGTTCTTTCTGCTCAACGTGTTGAATTACGTGGACAACTACTTGATAAATCAACAAACGAAAGTATCATAGGTGCGAATGTTGCGCTATACAAAAATGGCGAAACGGCTATTATGAAAGCTGTTCAAAGCGATGTTCAAGGGAATTTTATATTGCTTGATATTCCAACGGGTGTATACGAATTGCAAATTTCCTTTGTAGGGTATTCACCATTAAAAATGCCTGTTTCGCTCACAGAAACTAAAAATCTAGGAACACTCTTTTTAGAAAATACGGGAAAGAATTTAAAAGTTTTAGAAGTTGAGGGAGCCCAAATTAGAGCCGTTCAAAAAGGGGATACAACCGAAATCAATGCCGATGCATTCAAAGTAAATCCTGATGCAACTGCTGAAGATCTGGTGAAGAAAATGCCAGGTATTACGGTCGATAAAGGTGTTGTGAAATCGGGTGGGGAAGAGGTGAAGAAAGTGCTGATTGATGGCAAGGAATTTTTTGGTGATGATGCTTCCATGGCCTTGAAAAATTTACCTGCCGAAGTAGTAAGTAAAATTCAGGTATTCGATAGACTGAGTGACCAAGCCCAATTTTCAGGATTTGATGATGGAAATTCAAGACGTACAATGAATGTCATTACACGTCGGGGAATGAAGAATGCTCAATTTGGGAAAGTATATGCGGGTGCAGGAACGGAAGATCGGTTTTCTGCGGGGACAAACCTCAATTTCTTTAAAGGGAATCGCCGTATTTCTATCTTAGGACAAAGCAATAACATTAACCAACAGAATTTCTC
>JBIPLZ010000183.1:0-5118 GCA_044369395.1 Flavobacteriales bacterium
ACGGAATTATCAATACCCGCGGAGAACTTATATTGTCAAACAATTATAGCAACATTATTGGTCCAGAAACTGAACATTATTCATTCGAAAAAGATAGCTTGTGGGGATTTCTAAATCAGAAAGCACGCATTATTGTAGAACCAATTTTCCAAGAAGTTCATATGTTTTCAGAAGGATTGGCAGCTGTAAAACGCGATGGTAAGTTTGGTTTTATTGATACTGCGGGACATGAAATTATTCCTTTTAAGTTTGATGATGTTGGGGATTTTAAGGATGGAGTTGCCTACGTTATGATTGATGATTTGTATGGATTAATAGCGCGTAACGGAACTCTAATCTTGCCTGTTAAATATAATCGAATAGGTAGATTTAGAGATGGATTATGCCGAGTCATGTTGAATGATAAATGTGGATATGTCAACAAAGAAGGGAAAATAATTATCCCATTACAATCGAATTGTGCAACGGCTATTCAAGGTGTGGATGGTTTTAATGAAGGACTAGCTCGTATAGACAAGAAAGGTGATAAAGGATTTATAGATAAGAAAGGCAGTATTGTAATTGCACCAAATCTTCAAGATTGCGGCTATTTTTCAGAGGGATTGGCGTCATTTAAGAAAAATAACAAATGGGGATTTATATCTAAAAATGGAAAAGTATTTATTGATCCTATTTTTGAAGAAGTTTTACCGTTTCATGAAGGATTTTCGAGAGTGAAAAAAGGAGGGAAATATGGTCTTATAAATAGAGACGGCCGAATCGTTCTTCCTATTAAATATAATGATATAATTGAAGAAAGTCGAGGTCTTTTTATTGTTACATTGGCTTCTGGTAAAATGCTCCTAAATGATGCAATGGAAGAAATTACCGAATCTGATTTTGATGAAATAAAAAAAACAAATTCATCCGGAATTTTAAGATTAATGAAAACTGGTAAAATGTCTCTTTTTCATAGTGAATCCGAGAAAATATTTTGGGTTGAACCTGAGGTTAAACCTGGAGATTAATCCCCAGGATACAAACCCCAGGTAAAAAAAACAGTATGAGAAATAGTTTATTGGTTATTATACTATTCATTTCCCACATAACTTTTGGGCAAATTGATGTGAAGCAAATTGATCGTTCATTGGCTAAAATCAATGAACGTTTGTATGCATCAAAATTTGAAGTTTCGAACAAAAACTACCGTGAGTTTTTACAAGCATTGATCAAACAGAATCGAATGGCTGAATTATCTATTGCGCAAATCGATACTTTGAAATGGAATGAAAACATTTCCACTTACTCAAACAATCCTTATGTAGATTATTATCATAAACATCCTGCATACAACAATTATCCTGTTGTGAATGTGAGTTATGAGGCGGCTCAATTGTATTGTCAGTGGCTAACAAAAACATACAATTCAACTCCAAAACGGGAATTCAAAAAAGTTCTTTTTCGATTACCAACTGAACACGAATGGGAAATAGCAGCAAGAGGCGGAGACAGTTTGGCTAAATATCCGTGGAAAGGCGATTTTTTGAAGAACAAAAAGGGGCTTTACTTGTGCAATTTTGCTCGTGAGGCAAATGATCAAATTGGGATTGCAGGAAAGTTGAACGATTCGTCAGATATTACAGCTCCTGTAAATGCCTATTATCCCAATGGGTTTGGTTTGTTCAATGTAAGTGGAAATGTTGCTGAAATGATTTCCGATAAGAAAATTGTTAAAGGTGGAAGCTGGCAATCAACTCCAGAATATTTGACTATTACAAGTAAACAATCAAACGACGGAAATCCCAAACCAACGGTTGGCTTTCGTTTTTTTGTAGATGTAGTTGTAAGATAGAGTTCACAGCCTCGTATCCTGGGTCATGCATCCTGTGGAGATTAATCCCTAGATTTCACAAGTTCCTCAGGCAGCCTACTTCGAATTCTTCACATACACAATCCGCTTGCTCAAAAAGAATTCTTCGTCAAACCAAGTTTGGAGTGGTAGTAGTTGAAAATCTTTTCCGGTGGCGCTGGCTTCTTCGATTAGATCGCCGCCTTTTAGACTAATCCAGCCGTTGCGGATTGAATTCATTTGCTCTTTGCGGAGTTTTCCTTTCGTCCAAAAAAGCAATTCAGTTAAAGGTGCAACTGCGCGACTCACAATAAAATCAAATTGTCCTTCAACCTGTTCAACGCGGCCAACATGGGTAGTAACATTGGTTAAGCCCAATCCTTCTACAACAGCATCAACTACTTTTATCTTTTTGGCAATGGAATCGCACAACGTGAATTGGCATTCTGGAAAATAAATGGCAAGCGGAATTCCTGGAAAGCCACCGCCGGTTCCAATGTCGAGAATTTTTGAGCCTGACTTGAATAAATGAAACTTAGCAATGGCCAAACTGTGCAAAACATGACGCAGGTATAATTCGTCGATGTCTTTGCGGGAGATAACATTGATTTGGCTGTTCCATTCTTGGTACAAGGGCATTAATAACTCCAATTGCCGAACTTGTTTTTCGGTGAGTTCGGGAAAATAGGAGCGAATAAGATCCATGAATCGAATAAAATGAAATACTGAAAATGAAATGGGGAATTTAAATCTTGTCTCTAGTTTCGCGAATCACATTGTAGAGAAATTCACGTGCTCGAAATAATTGTGCTTTTACGGTTCCTAAAGGAAGATCGAGGGTTTCTGCAATTTCTTCGTATGACATTTCTTGGAAATAACGCATCTCCACCAAAAGTCGGTAACGTGGCTTTAACTTCTCTACAATTGAACGCATCAACACATTCTTCTGCTTGCGAATCAAGTGTTCTTCAGGATCTAAGCTATCCGAACGAACATCCATGGTCATTTCATCGCCATCACCGCTTGTAAATGTTTTATCGAGCGAAAGGGTAACCATCCGTTTTTTACGGATAAAGTCGATACAGTTATTTGTAGCAATACGAAACAGCCAAGTGCTGAACGCATAGTTAGGTGTGTATTGTTCGATGTTTTTAAAGGCTTTGCCGAAAGCTTCCAAGGTGAGATCTTCGGCATCGTCCTTATTATTCACCATTTTCAAAAGCAGGTAAAATACCGATTCTTTGTAACGGTCTAATAATTCGGCATACGCAGCCTGGTCGTTCTTTTCGATGGAACGTTTTACAAGCTGCACATCGTATTGTGCTTTTACAGAGAGAGTGGGTTCTAGCTCCATTTTCGCTTTCTAACAAAGAAAGTAGTTATAAAATAAACAGGATAAACAAACAACCGCTGAAAGAACTCTAGAAACGGTGCTTTCCAACCAAGATCGGCTTCGTCGAGTTTTACAGCGATTGCGTGCAAGATACCAATTTGAAGTAAAGTACGAAACAATAATCCTGAAATAATTATAATGGTATTGTATTGAAAAATTAAGGACGCAATGGTTGCGAAAATGAGCAAATACCAACTCATTGGTTCAATAATCAAAGCTGATTTATGTGTCGATTTGTAATATTTTGCCGTCGATACATGTCGTTTCTTTTGATGAAACCAAGCTTTCCAACTCAATTTGGGTTCTGAAACTGTTGTAGACCCTTTATCAATGACAATCGTAGTATTTTTAGGCGTTGCAACTTCGTTTATAAATAAATCATCATCGCCCGATTCCAAATGAATATGTGATGCGTATCCTTTCACATCGAAAAAGAGCGATTTATGATACGATAAATTTCTCCCAACACCCATGTATGCCTTGCCTTTTAATGCTTTTGATAAATATTGAGCTGCAATAAAAAACGTGTCGAACCGAATCATCAAATTTAAAAAACCGGGCTTTGATGCATAT
Source organism: Flavobacteriales bacterium (assembly GCA_044369395.1). Lineage (GTDB taxonomy): Bacteria > Bacteroidota > Bacteroidia > M30B66 > M30B66 > CALQRR01. The sequence goes on from JBIPLZ010000183.1 coordinate 3,795, forward strand.
TTCCCATAACCCAACACAATTTGTTTTCCGCTGGCATACGATTCCATGACACTACTTATCCAATGGTTACTTGAAGGATAACAATCGGCATCGGTCAATACAAGCGTATCGTATTGCGCTGCTTTTATCCCAATGGTCATGGCGAATTTTTTCCCATGTTCACGGCCTTCTACTTCTTTAATGTCGGCTACTTTTAGGTGTTTGTATTTCTGTGCGTGCGACTTCAACAAATCGTATGAATTATCGAACGAACAATCGTTTACTACAATGACTTCAAATTTTGGGTAATCCTGCTCAAGAACAAGTGGTAGAAACTTCTCTAGGTTTTCTTCTTCATTTCTTGCACAAATCACAACCGATACAGGCGGAGTTTGAAAGGTAGGTTGTTTGTTTTTATAGAGCGCAAGACTTAGAAAATTAAACAGATAGATGGAAATTTGAGTAAGAAGCGCGAGGCCAAATACAATAAGAATACTCAATAAAGGGGAAATAGATAAATCAACCATTTAGCAAACGCAAAAATACAAATGCAAAAGTAGCTTGATTCTATGCTTCAAAAATGTAGTGTATTCATCTATCTTTGCGCAACTTTTTAACAAAGCATGCGCTTCACTATAGCAGCAACAGATAAGCATTCCAAGGCAAGGGCAGGGGAAGTTTCAACAGAGCACGGGGTAATTCAAACGCCTATTTTTATGCCTGTTGGTACCGCCGGTTCCGTAAAAGCAGTGCATCAACGCGAACTTCGAGACGATATTCGTGCTGAAATCATTTTAGGTAATACGTATCATTTATTTCTACGTCCGGGATTGGATGTGTTGAAGGAAGCGGGTGGTTTGCACAAATTTAATGGTTGGGAAAAACCGATCCTTACAGATAGTGGAGGTTATCAAGTTTTTTCACTTTCAGATAACCGTAAAATTACCGAAGAGGGCGCCATCTTTAAATCACATATCGATGGCTCCAAACATATGTTCAGTCCCGAATCGGTGATGGATATTCAACGAACAATTGGTGCCGATATCATTATGGCATTTGATGAATGTACACCGTATCCTTGCACTTACGAATATGCCCGCAATTCAATGGAACGAACCCATCGTTGGTTAGAGCGTTGTATTCGGCATTTCGATGAACAAGAACCCATGTATGGGTATAAACAAACGTTGTTTCCTATTGTGCAAGGAAGTACAAACCGCGATTTACGAATACAAAGTGCCGAATTTGTTGCTTCTCAGAATCGTGAAGGAAATGCCATTGGTGGGTTATCAGTTGGAGAACCTGTAGAAGATATGTATGAAATGACGGAGCTTGTTTGCTCTAT
>JBIPLZ010000184.1:0-5117 GCA_044369395.1 Flavobacteriales bacterium
AGATGTGAAGATGGATTTATGTGCTGATTTTTCGATGTACTGATTTGCTGATACTTCGATGAATAATGGACTGATCTGCTGATCTGAGCAGAATCTTCTCCCCTTTCTCCTGGTGGAGAAAGGGGCTGGGGGATAGAGGTCACCGGATGTTACATTCGTTATTCCTCAGAATGAATCCACAGGTTATGGACACATTTTATTGTAATCGGAAACCGCCTCTTCGAAGGTGCAGGTTTGATACTTTGGATTTGAATTGTATTCCTGCTCGTAAGGCTTGCATTCAAACATAAATTCGCGCATTTTTTTTAACACTTTGATTGCCTTTAAACCTGATACTTCGTAAACAGTTCCGTCGGGCATAGTTACATGTCGGAGATAAATTCCTTCCCGTGTTTCTTTCATCACACCTTGATTATTGTATGAACCATCGAAGTTTTCTTTTAATCGATAACTCGTCTGAACATCATCAAAAACATCAACCGTAATTTTTCCTTTAACAACTCGTTTTCCATATCGGTAATAGCCATCTGGATTCTTTAATTTTAATGGCATCCTAAGATAGATAACACCGTCTTGACAGATTCTCGTAATCTCAGGAATGTCATTTCTCTTGATGCGAATGGTTTGATTCGCTTGATTAACATATTCAAGATCAATCATTTTTCCTTGTGCATTCGTATCGAAAAAATTAATCTGATTGCAAAAGGTTGAATCTTTTCCATCGACAATAAAGTAATTCTGTGAAAATAATTCTGAATCTGTAAATGCGAATAAACTCAGGAAGAGTGCGAATGTGTTAATTGATTTAATTTTCATTTGAAATTGTTTGTGTTCACAAACATACTTGATTCTAAAATTCTCTTTATTTCTAAGTCTGTAATTTTTCTCAAAATCATGAGTTGATTATACTATCTCACTATTTAAATCTTCTTCATCTAACCTGGGGATGAATCCCCAAGGTTGCATATTTTCTTATCAGCACATCAGCACATTTTTTCGACAGCACATCATACAATTTTGTGTATTTTTACCCCGTCCCTGCATTATAACAAGGGCTTTCGGATGATATCATTATTACGGAAAGAGATTAGCAGTTTTCTCACATCCCTTATCGGATACAGCGTTATTACGATTTTCTTATTGGCAATCGGTCTATTTTTATGGGTATTTCCCGGCAACTTTAACATTCTAGATGCAGGTTTTGCTTCGCTCGAAAGTTTGTTCGTGATTGCTCCTTGGGTATTCATGTTTTTGATTCCCGCTATCACCATGCGCTCGTTTGCTGAAGAGCAACGCACCGGAACTATCGAGCTTTTGCTTACTCGTCCGCTCAGCGAATGGCAAATTATTACCGCGAAATATTTGGCAGGATTACTCTTGGTGATATTTTCTGTTCTTCCTACCATTGTGTATTATTTTAGTTTGAAAACCTTAGGAAACCCTTTTGGGAACATCGATTCGGGCGGAACCTGGGGCTCGTATCTTGGACTCATTTTCTTAGGTGGATCATTTGTTTCTATTGGGATGTTCGCCTCTTCTTTAACCGAAAATCAAATTGTTTCCTTCCTCATCGGATTCTTTCTTTGCTTTTTCTTTTATGCAGGGTTCGATTCTATTGCATCGCTCGAAGTTTTTCATCCCATTGAACAACTTATTCTCAAACTTGGAATCAACGAGCATTTTGGATCAATGAGCCGAGGCGTTATTGACACACGCGATTTGGTTTATTTCATTTCTTTCACCTTGTTTTTTCTGGCTTTAACGCGCTTTCGCTTACTTAGTCGCACCTGGTAATTATGGCTAAAGTACCAACTCCATCTTCCCGTTTAAAAAGGAGCGCTATCTTAAATTTAGTGCTGCTCGTTGTTTTATTGGCGATGGCTAATTTTGCCGCATCGTTCAAATTCAAACGCCTCGATTTAACTTCCGAAGGCAGATATTCTCTCAACGAAACCACCATTTCGCTTCTCGAAAACCTCGATGATTTTGTATACATCAAAGTTTACCTCGAAGGCGATCTTCCTGCCAATTACACCAAACTTCGCAATTCCACCCAAGAGCTTCTCGACGAATGTCGTGCGTATTCTTCATTCATCGAATACGAATTCATTAACCCTTCGGAAAGTGAAAACGAAAAAGAACGCAAAGCCATCTATCAGCAATTGCTCGATGCAGGACTTTCCTATACAAATCCAGTAGAAGAGAAAGCCTCGGGAGTTTCGCAACGTTTAATTTGGCCTGGAGCTGTGATCAGTTTTAAAGGCAGAACACTTCCGCTACAACTGCTTAAAAGTCAGACATACGCCAACGAAGAAGAATTGATAAACCGTTCGGTGAACGACCTCGAATACGAGATGACCAACACCATCCGTAAGTTGAAGACGATCATCAAACCACGCATTTGCTTTGTGGAAGGGCATGGCGAACTCGATTCGCTCGACACCAAAGACATTACGCTTTCTTTGGAAGAGTATTACGCCGTCGATCGCAAACGCCTTGACAGCAACCTCACAAGTCTGGTGGCCCGCACCGAAAAAGGCGATACCGTAAGATTTATTCCACGCTACAAAGCCATTATTATTGCAGCTCCCGATTCTGCTTTTTCAGAAAAAGATAAATTCATCATCGACCAATACATCATGCGCGGCGGAAAAGTGCTTTGGCTGCTCAATCAGGTGGATGCATCGATGGATAGCTTGAGTGTTTACAGCAATAAGTTTGTATACCCGATAAACCTCAACTTAGAAGATCAGCTGTTTCGCTATGGTGTTCGAGTAAACCCCGATTTGGTGGCCGATTTACGCGCATCGGTTATTCCGGTTGTTGCAGGAATGGTGGGCAATCAGCCACGTTTCATTCCCAAACGCTGGCCTTATTTTCCATTGAGTTTACCAAGCACCAAACATCCGGTTGTAAATAATCTGAATGCTATCCGTTTCGAATTTGCGAGTACAGTTGATACTGTTGGTGCTCCAGAAATCAAGAAAACGGTGCTATTAGGTAGCTCGAAACGTTCTCGATTGTTGGCAACACCGGCGCGTATTTCTTTGAACATTCTGCGCGAAACACCCGATCCACGCATGTATGATAAATCGGGATTGCCTTTCGCTGTGTTGCTTGAAGGAAACTTCACCTCAAACTTCCGAAATCGTATTTCCCCTAAAATTCTCAATTCCGATCAAATTGGATTCCTCGAGGCATGTGCTAAACCAAGCGCGATGATTGTAGTGGGCGATGGAGATATCATTAAAAACAGCTATTCGAAAGCAACAGGACGCATGGCTCCATTGGGCTACGACCGCTATACAGGCGAACTCTTTGGCAATAAAGATTTCTTGCTGAATTGTGTGAATTACCTCTGCGATGATTCTGGGTTAATTTCGGTTCGAGCACGTGAAGTGAAATTGCGCATGCTTGATGAAACATTGATAAAATCTTCCCGCACTTCTATTCAAGTAAAAAATGTGATTATTCCAATTGTCATTATTATTCTTGTCGGTATTCTATTATCATATCTACGTAAACGTAAATTTGGAAAAGGATAAGTTTGTAGATTTATGAAATCGAATCGTTTATTAATTATCGGAATTGCTTTATTGGGTATTGTTGTTGCGTATCTTCTCATAAACAACGGACGCAATACACTTGGTAAAGATTTAAAGAATTTCACGGTGGAAGACACCGCTTCGGTCGATAAAATTTTCATTGCCGATAAGCAAAATCACAAAACACTTTTAGAACGAAAAGGACCTTCGCTATGGATTGTGGATGGAAAATACCCTGTTCGTCAAGATGGAATAAAAATGCTGTTGGAGACGTTGAATAAGATGGTTGTGCGAACACCAGTTGCAAAATCGATGGAGCAGAAAATATTGAAAGACCTTTCTGGCCCGGTACAAAAAAAGGTGGAGATTTATCAGAACGGGAAGTTAAGTAAGGTTTTTTACATGGCCGCCGAAACGCCTGATAAATTGGCGACTTATATGCTTATTGATGGTTCCGATTCGCCATACGAGGTTCACATTCCTGGACATCGCGGGTTTCTCCAATCGCGTTTTATTTCGGATGGTCGTTTATGGCGCGACCCCATAATTTTTCGTTACGATTACCGCGATATGCGTTCGGTTGAAGTGAATTACCCAGCCGATCCTCAACAAAGTTATACGGTGAAATATGATGGTAAAAAAACATCCCTTTTTCATCGCGGAAGCCTGGTTCCTGATCCCAATCTCGATTCTTTAAAGGCATTCGAATATTTAAACAGTTTCCGAAATATCGGGTACGAGTTTGAAGTGGTTGAAACATTTTCGAAAAACATCAAGGATTCAGTTCTTTCATCTACTCCTTTTATTGAAGTAACTGTGATTGATAAAAATGGAGATTCGAATCAAGTAAAAGGGTATCGTCGTCCAGCAAATTTAACATCCTATGTTCCCGATCAAGAAATGCAAGCGTTTGATACCGATCGATTGTATGCCCTTGTTGGAAAAGAAAAAACATTTGTTTTGGTTCAATACTACCAATTCGACAAAGTTATTAAACCGGCTATTTGGTTTTTACGAAGATAAATCGAGTAAAAATTCTTTCATTTATTGTTCATAAATGCTTGAAGATTTATCCGTCAATCTTCTATCTTTACCCCCCTTAAATTAAGAAAGCAATGAAATTTATTATTTCTAGTAGTATCCTACTTAAACAACTTCAAGCAATTTCAGGTGTATTAAGCACCAATAGCAGTTTGCCTATTTTGGAAGATTTTCTATTCGAAATTTCTGAAGGCGAATTGAAAGTGTTTGCTTCGGACTTAGACAATACCATCAGCACAACGTTCAAGGCCGATGCTGCAGAACCAGGTCGTGTTGCCATTCCTGCTAAAATGCTTCTCGAAACTTTAAAGAGCTTTCCAGAACAGCCGCTTACGTTTCTTATTAATAGCGAGAATTTCGGTATTGAAATCGCTTCCGGATATGGTAAATACAAACTCAATGGACACGATCCAGAAGAGTTTCCACGCATTCCGGAAATTGAAGAAGGAGCTGGTATTAATTTAGATGCATCCATTTTATTCAGCGGAATCAACAAAACAATTTTCGCAACGGGCAACGACGATTTACGTC
>JBIPLZ010000185.1:0-5089 GCA_044369395.1 Flavobacteriales bacterium
TAATAGATCTATCGAAATGTGAAGAGACTCGCTCCATAACATTTCGCAATCTAAGTATTTATCTCTTTGTTTTAAGAGATCATTTTTTGCTAAATTTCGAAAAAAAAGGATGGACGTTTTTGCATTAATTGCATCCATATTGGTTGCACTTGTTTACATTCGATTTCTAAGACAGATGGATGTCTTTGAGAAAGAAACCTGGATAAATACCTTTTTGTGTTTTTTAATTGGAGTGGTAACAGTGCCATTGGCTTTTGTTATTTACATAATTTTCCCAGACATTATTAATTTGCCGGAATCTGGTAATTTCAGTGTGCGTTTGCGCTATCATATGCAAGGTGTTGCTTCTGTTGAGGAATTAGTTAAAATCATCCCCTTTTTAATTTTCTACAATCGGAAACATGTATTAAATGAATCATACGATTTTATAAAATATGCCTCGTTGGGAGCTATGGGTTTTGCTGCATTTGAAAATGTACTTTACTTCAAAAGTGACATTTCAATTATCCAAGATCGGGCGTTTTATACAGCTGTTCTTCATATGTTTACATCTTCAATTATAGCCTATTCAATTTTCTATTTTAAGAAAAACTCGAAACTTCCCTTCCTTTTAATTTTAGTTGTCGCGTATGGATTTGCTGTTTTTACCCATGGATTATTTAACGCATTAGTATCTTCTCAATCAACATTTTATTTCGCTGTTTTCCAAGTTATTTTTATGCTGATACTTTGGGGTAAAATGATGAACAATGCACTTAATCATTCGGAATATTTTCATGAAAAATCAATTCAATTGGAAATAAGTAAAGCAGGAATTCAATTACTCATTGGCTGGGGAGGGATTTTCACCTATGCAGTTGTAGCAGTATATTTTCAGGATGGAATGACCGTTGCTATTGAGTTTATAAAAGAGAGTTTTCTATTCGGAATCATTTCTGGTGCAGGGCTTTATTATTTTTTAGCACGTCCTCGTATTAAGAAGGGAATTTGGATTCCATTATTTAAAAAAATAATTGAAATGCCTTGAAAATCTATGTAAGAATGAGTGATACTTTAAGGAAGAATCGCTTAGGAAATAGGTAACTTTAAAATGATATTCTTCGAATAAGCCCTCGAGAAAAATAAGGTTGAATTTTCAATAAATCAATACATGACTCAAAGTAAAGTAAGGTATTTAAAAGATTTCTTTCTGCTGAAAAAAGCTGAAAGTACTATAAATGCTGATGATATTGTTTCAAAGCAACGCCTTAATTTATTTAAAACTTATTCTCTTACAGCTTTTATTATTGCTTTAATAATTACGTATCAAGTTATTTCTACATTCAATTGGTTCGATTTTATAGGAATCATATTAACTGGACTAACTGGCATCATCGTAGTTAATTATTTTCTCCTTAACAAGCATTTAAATTTACGTTTGGCATATATGATTGCCATTGCAAGTTCAATGCTAACGTTGCATGTTGTTACCTATTACTCGGGAGGTATTCGTAATTCAGGCATGATGTATTTGGGGGGATTGATTTTGGTTACTTTTATGTTACTCGGAAATAGAGAAGGAAAAATCATTTCGGTTTTAAGTGTTATTACGCTTTTTTTCTTTTATTATATTTCCACATTCAGTGGTTTGGATGTAAGAAACATCATAGATAGTGATTCATCGGGTCACATGCTGAATCTCGATTACTTGATTACTTATTGCACTGCAACCTTATTGATTTATAGTTTATCCAATAACCTTGAGAACTCGAAAAACAATGTAATTGCAAAAGTTACGGAAGCAAAGGAATCGCTTGAATTGAAGAATGAAGAGCTTAAGAAATTGTCTTTAGTAGCATCCAACACGGATAATTCTGTAATTATAACCAATAAAGATGGTTTTATTGAATGGGTGAATTTAGGATTTGAGCGAATTAAAGGGTATTCACTTCCAGAAGTTTTAGGGAAAACAACCCAAGAGTTATTTTATGGTCCATTAACAAACGAAGAAACCATTAATTCAATAAAACATAATATTGCTCATAAAAAATCCTTTTCTGGGGAAGTTTTAAAATATAGAAAAGACGGAACTTCTATATGGTTGCAGGTAACGATTACTCCGATTTTGGATGAGCAAGGGGAGGTTACTCGATTTATACATGTAGAAAGTGATATTTCGGAGCGAAAAAAATCGGAAGAACGCCTAGCTGAATATTACATGTATTTGGAAAAGGCCAATAAAGAACTTGATAAGTTTGCATATGTTGTTTCGCACGATTTAAAAGCGCCATTGCGAGCTATCAGCAATTTGTCGTCTTGGATTGAGGAAGATATTGGCGATCGTTTTACGGAAGATTCTTCACAGCATTTTACGATGTTAAAAGGACGTATTGTGCGCATGGAAAGTTTAATAAACGGGATTTTGGAATATTCTCGTGCCGATCGTGTTAAAAGTCCCAATGTAATGGTTGATGTGAAAGCACTAATCAATGAAATATTCGAGCTCATTGTTCAGAATTCAAATGTGACAATAGAGCTTCCCGAGAATCTACCTGTAATTAATACAGAACGTATGAAATTGCAGCAAGTGTTTTTAAATCTTATATCTAATTCAATTAAATATAACGACAAAGAGAATGCTATTATTAAAATTGCATGTGTTGAAGAAGAAGAAGCATACACATTCTCAGTAGAAGATAATGGACCCGGAATAGAAGAACGTTATCATGAAAAAGTATTTATCATTTTTCAAACATTACAAGCACGTGATACATTCGAAAGTACTGGTGTTGGACTAGCAATCGTGAAGAAAATTATCGATGAAACTGGAGGGGAAATCTGGATTGAGTCGGAACTTGAAATCTATACACGTTTCTTGTTTAAATGGCCTAAAAAAAGTAGTTCCTCATTTAAATCAGTTCAACAAGCTGCTGAAAAAACAATTCAGATTAATTCAAGTAGTTTAACATTAAATACGGCTAATTGATTAATCATGAAATCGGAAATTAAAATCAATATTGAATTGTTTAATTCGGAAATCAACTCGAAGCGAATCGAGAAGGAACAGAATTGTTCTTCAATAAATCCCAATGAAATCAAAGACATTGAAACGATAGTTGAGCTTTTAGAAAAGTTGAATGAATTAAGGATTGAAGTTAAAAGTTAAAAAGTTAAAAGTTTAAAAGTTTGAATGTTGTAAATTCCACTTTCCACTTTCCACTTTCCACTTTCCACTTTCTCCTTTTAACTTTTCCCTCACATCTACTGCGCCAAATAACCTCCGTCAATTGCGTAGTAACTTCCACTTACAAAGGATGCTTTGTCGGAACTCAACCAGCCAACCAATTCTGCAACTTCAGAAGCTTCTCCGAGTCGGCCAATGGGGTGCTTGGTAACCAAAAAATCCAATACTTCTTTGCTTAAGTTTTTGTCGAGTAATGGGGTTTTTATAAATCCTGGTCCGACCGAATTAATTCGAATGTTTTGGGAAGAGTATTCCAAAGCGGCGGCTTTCGATAATCCAACCAAACCATGCTTTGCAGCAACATAAGCTGGACTCATGGCAAATCCTACTTTGCCTAAAATAGATGAAATGTTGACAATGCTGCCACCTCCCGATTTTAACATGGCTGGAATTTGATAACGCATTCCATAAAATACACCCGATAAATTGACTGAAATTACTTTGTCCCAGCCATCCAAGGGATAATCGCCTGTCATGGCTTGCGGACCGCCAATACCCGCATTGTTGCAGGCAATGTGAAGTCCGCCGTATTGCGCAACCGTTGCATGAACCAATCGCTCATTATCTTCGGGTGATGCATTATCGGCTTTGATAAATGTTGCTATTCCACCCGTTTTAATGATATGTTCAACGGTTGTGTTACCGCCTAATTCATCCATATCGGAAACCACCACTTTGGCCCCTTCGCGGGCATACCAATAAGCGATTTCACGACCAATTCCTGACCCTGCGCCTGTTACCATAGCGACTTTATTTTCTAATATTTTCATTGTAGGGAGATTATTGAATTCAACATATCGCTGAAATTTCATCTTGAAAAAGCGAAAGTTTATAGGCCTAAATTACCTTAATAAAGAGTTCTCCACCCACCAATTGTCAATATTAATAGCAATTTAATAGTAGTAATTCTTAATCCGTAATTGATAATTCGTAATTGATAATTCGTAATTGATAATCCGTAATTGATAATCCGTAATTATCGTAATTCATTAAAATGCCCTTATTGTTTTATAGGTTTAATTCCGAGCGAAATAAACATGTTGCTTACATGTGAAGCGTGCAGACGACCGTAACCCTGTGTTGCTTCTGCTACAAGGTTATGGAGCCTGCACGCTTTTATGCCCGGTGCAACTTTCTTTAAATCACACTTATATCAGACTAAACACGCAATGGTTTTAATTGCATAGGTTTGAAATTCTTTAGCCTAATGGTGATGAATTAATTTAAATGATAACGCACTAATCGTCTTTCAATATAATTTGGACTTGAAGCGAAAAAGGGAAGTGTTTCAATTACAATGCCGATATTCTCAGCATATCTCGTATGTTTATATCTTGGATTGCCAACAGATGCCCAGTTAGGGTACATTGAATATATTTCTTTGGCATTTGACGTTGCAAAGGTTCCTGCAAGGGTCGATACAGTCAGGTTATTGTCTGCCATTTGTTTTACTATTTGACATACCGTATCATTGGATCCAGCCAAAAAGTAACTGGATTCGAAAATAGTTGAAAAGTCTTTAGAGGAAAACAATATTTTTCCGTTCGAATTTACAATATAATGCAGAGAGTCTTTTTGAAACGAAATGTCACTTTGATTTGTAGAATATGGATTTGGCTTAACCATTTTTAAATATATTTTGCTGTTGATAATAGTATCCTTTTCAACATAGCAACTATCAAATATGTTTTTGGATGTGGCATTGCCAGTAGCATCAATGTCAAATTGTTCGTAAACCCAATAGTTGCCGACTTTCAATTGAGAATAATTTGGATAAGTTATAGAGAGTATTGTAGTTGGGTCTTTATCCTTTTTGCAAGAATAAATCATTGTTGTCATAAGAGCTACTGACAAAAAAAATGTTTT